>CAJORC010000075.1 GCA_905236615.1 uncultured Lachnospiraceae bacterium | reverse complement strand
GATGATGATCCCTATCTCCGGCGCTGTATTCTTAAGGTTCTTAAATCCCTTTTTCAAAATCAGGAGTATAAGGAATACAAAAAGTGATGTTCCTATTATCCCGTTCTCCACATAGAGCTTGGAGAGTCCTCCGTCTGCAATAAGGTGTTCTGTAAAACCTATGGCTCTGTGATCGTTAGCTCCCAGTCCGTTTCCGAGCCAGATATTTTTCATATTGTTAGCGGCGCCTATCCACTGGTCGGAACGCTGTCCTACAGCACCCGGAAGTGACACAAGGCGGTAATAAACCTTCATGAATGCTCCTCTGAATACTATCAGGAGAGCCAGCAGCAGTGCGGCAAAAGCCGCTATTTCCATGAAGAAATATTTTCTGTCAATCAACTTGAAGGTAAAGAAAAGCAGATAGTTAATATAAACGAGTACAAGTATTGCCGCTACCATTGCAGCTCTCTGGTTACTCATGAAAGCAAGGAAGGCATTCAGGAAGAAAAATACCAGATATATCTTCTTCTTTGCTTTCAGCATAAAATGCTCCGAAAAAAGCATTGCCGCAACCGGCAGATATCCCATCAGCGTCGAGCCGATGACCGAGTGCATTCTGACCCTCATGGTGCTTGCATCTGCTTTTGAAATATATTCGAGTCTGAAAAGATAATCAATGTAAAATTGCGGCGCAGTGATAAAAAGCAGCACCCCCACGATTCCTATAAAAGTTACGGAAATAATGAAGTAACGGAAAAACTTTTCCTTGGTATCTTCCTCCGTTTCCCTTGCCGCAAAGTAAAAGAACATTGGCAGGGCTGTTGAAAAGAGCTCTCCTGCATATACTGAAAGGCTCATCCCGTAGCCGACCGTCCAGATGCCGGACAGCAGATTATAAAATATCCAGACAGCCATCACTATATCAGCCGGATTTTTTTCCTTAAAAATCCTGTATTTCCCGGCAATCACGCAGTATACTGCCGACACTGTAACAAAAAGTGCCGAAGCGATTCCCGGATGTATCAGGTCAAGCGAGATAAGTGATGCAAGGTAAACCAGCATTATCGCCGGATAATAATACAGTGTCGGATTATATTTTTTACAAAGTTCAGTCATTTTATTTAAGTAACTCCCTGACAATCTTTCCGTAGGCATTTTCTTCCGTTCCAATCGCCGCTTCCGCGGGCTCTGCCGTAATATCTCCCTCGATAACTCTTTTCATAAGCACCGCAAGAGTCCTTGGCGCAAAGCGGCTGAAGAAATAAGCATTATCATAGCCTTTAAGAACCTCTCTCGCAAAAGGCGTATTTGCTGCAAGCACTATCGTTCCGCTCTTTCTCGCCTCTGCAAGAGGTACTCCGAAGGTTTCTATATAGGAGGGAAAAAGAAGCACCGAGTCCTCATACTCTGCAAGAACTTCCTCTCTCGGCATGGAACCGGCAAAGTAAATATTTGGCGGGATCATTCCCTTTAGCCAGCCAAGGTCTTTCCTTTCAAGCGTAAACTTCACCTCGAAATTCACAATTCCCTGCCTGTTGAGAAGCTTTACCGCATCAACTATAAGCTGATGGTTTTTATAAAGAATTGCACCCGAAGGGAAAATGAATTTTGTAAATCCGCCGGGATTGCCCTTGAATCTTACCCCTGTATCTTCTACGTCCGGAAGTATCTTAAGTACTTTTCTTTTATCAACACCGGTCTTTTTTACTACGGCATCCCTCATCCATTCAGTCTGCACGATGGTCTTATCGGATGCCTTTATCGCCCCATCTATTTCATTTGAGATAAGATGCTGGTATACGGCATAATGACGCTCTTCCTTTTTCAGAAAGGAGAAGCGTTTTGCATTCTGAAAGCCAAGCGGCTGATGCACATAGAGAATTTTTTTTGCATAACCGTTTCTGCTTTTTATCTTTCCCGCAGGCATGGTATTTTGCAGGGAAAAAACAACATCAGGTTCAAAGCGCGACAGGAATTTTGCCCCGCTGAAATGGTCGAAGTGAAGGCGCTTCATTCTGGACTCCTTCACGTCGCTAAGAACTATGACATGAAGATTTCCCGTTTCCTCAATGAGCCCTTCCGCTCCCGTTATGAAATACCATTCATTTTCATGTTCGTTTTTTCTGATATAATCTGCGAAGTCCTGCAATACCGAAAGTGCTCCGGTCTTGCTCGCAGCTGTATCTATCACAACTATCTTCTTCATGGTATGACACCGGATTAAGATTATCTTTTAAGCCAAACAGTTTCATTAACGATTTTCGTATAACTCTGAATAAGCTTTATAACCTTTACAGAAACATTTTCGTCAGCGTAATCTTCCGCCTCAACTACGCTTTCTTTGTTTTCGAACATTGCAACAGCGAGCTCTACCGCCTGCTCCACGTCTTCGGTCTTTATTCCTCCGATAACTATAGTGCCCTTGTCAAGAACCTCGGGGCGTTCAGTTGAAGTGCGGATAAGGACTCCGGGGAAGTTCATCATTGCGGACTCCTCCGAAAGTGTTCCGCTGTCCGAAAGCACGCAGTAGGCATTTTCCTGAAGCTTGTTGTAGTCCATATAGCCAAAGGGCTTCAGGTTCTTCACAAGCGGGTGGAATTTGAACTGTCTTTCCTCGATGAATTTCGTGGAACGCGGGTGTGTGGAATAAATTACCGGCATCTGATATTTCTCAGCTATGGCATTAACCGCCTGCATAAGTGACATGAAGTTTTCTTCGAGGTCGATATTTTCCTCCCTATGTGCAGAGAGCAGGATATATTTTTTCGGCTCAAGCCCCAGTCTTTCAAGAACCTCGGACTTTTCTATTTTTTCCCGGTTGTTCTTTAAGACTTCTTTCATCGGGGAGCCTGTCACGAATATTGTCTTTCCGTCTATTCCCTCGCTCAGAAGATATCTTCTCGAATGCTCGGTATAGGGCATATTTATATCCGATATATGGTCGACGATTTTCCTGTTTATCATCTCCGACACGTTCCAGTCCCAGCAGCGGTTTCCGGCTTCCATGTGGAAAATCGGTATTTTCAATCTTTTCGCTGATATTGCCGCAAGTGCGGAATTGGTATCTCCGAGTATCAGCAACGCATCAGGCTTTAATTCGCTCATCAGGCTATAGGATTTGGCAATGATATTTCCCATTGTCTCGCCCAAGTTTTTTCCGACGCTTTCAAGATAATAGTCGGGCTCTCTCAATCCCAGATCCTCGAAGAAGATCTGATTTAATGTATAATCATAGTTCTGACCCGTATGCACAAGACAATGGTCAAAGTATTTATCCGCGCACTTGATCACCGCGCTCAGTCGTATAATCTCCGGTCTCGTCCCCAAAACCGTCATTAGTTTTAATTTGCTCATTGCTTCTCCTGTTGTAGTATGTTGTAGTCCGTTATAGTCCGTCAATTTCAATGTCACCCGCCAACTTTCTCAAAAAAGGTATCCGGCTTGTCGGGGTTGAAGGCTTCGTTTGCCCACATGACGGTGACCATGTCTTCTTCACCGATATTGACAATGCTGTGCGTGTAGCCGGTGGGAATGTCAACGACTTCGAGTTTTTCTCCGCTTACCCTGTATTCAATGATTTCGTCGGTTCCCAGCTTCCTGAAACGGATAAGCCCTCTTCCTTTTACAACGAGGAATTTCTCATTCTTGCTGTTGTGCCAGTGCTCACCCTTTGTAATGCCGGGGTGGGCGATATTTATCGAAACCTGGCCATGCTCCTTTGTACGCAGAAATTCGGTAAAAGAACCCCTGTTATCCACATGCATGTCGAGAGGATAGGAAAACCTATCCTCCGGCAGAAATGAAAGATAGGTGCTGTAAAGCTTCTTCGTCAGCTCATCTCCCATATTTATTACCGAAAGGCTTTCCCTCGACTCCTTAAAGGACCTTATGGTATCCGCCATTTTCCCAACCGTCGTCTCGTAGACAAGAAAGTCGGGAAATGTCACAAATTCACCCGGAGGGAATTTTATTCCTTTTTCCATGCACCTTATAAACTGGTCTGCTATATCGTCGATGTAAACCAGACGTACAATGCTCTTCGGGTCGTTTATCGTTATCGGCAGATCCCTTGCTATATTGTGGCAAAAGGTTGCGACTGCGCTGTTGTAATTCGGTCTCGACCATTTTCCGAAAACATTTGGCAGACGATAGACATAAACGGGAGTTTCAAATTCCTTCCCGTAGGTGAAGACCGCCTCTTCCGCTGCCCTTTTCGAAGCACCGTAAGGATTGTCAAGCCCCGCCTGAATTGATGAACTAAGCAAAATCGGAACCTGTCTTTTTTTCTCTTCCAGCTTCGAGACTATCTTCTGTGTAAGCCCTGCATTTCCCTCGAAAAATTCCGAATTTTCCTTCGGACGGTTCACTCCCGCAAGGTGGAAAATGAAATCCGCCTCCGACAAATAACTGTCAAGCTCCTCCTCTGTGGAAGCATGATTATATAAGAATATTTCCTCATAGCCTGCATTTTTCAGGTTACAGATAAGGTTTTTCGCAATAAAACCATTCGAACCGGTAACTAAAATCTTATTTCCCATCAGTGTCCGGCTTCCTTCCATGCGGCTATCTCATCCTGTATATATTGTAATTTAAGCATTTTTTCCTTGACTGCCTCTACTCCGAGAATTTCGGTATTGTCGGAATTGAAGGTATCAAACTTCGGACGCTCGGTCATTCCCTTTGTAAAATACTTATCATAATTCAAGTCTCTGTTATCAGCCGGTACGCGGAAGAAACCGCCTTCGTCTATTGCACGTGAGCACTCTTCCGAGGTCAGAAGTGTCTCCGCCATTTTTTCACCATGTCTGATACCAATAACTCTTGTCTCCCAGTCGGGTACGCCCATAAGCTCTTTAACCGCCTGTGCAAGCGTCTCTATGGTGCATGCCGGAGCCTTCTGCACCATTATGTCACCGCTGTTCGCATGATTAAATGCATATACCACAAGCTCGACTGCTTCTTCCAATGACATGATGAAGCGGGTCATTTTCGGCTCTGTGATGGTTATTGGATTGCCGGATTTTATCTGCTCTATGAAAAGCGGGATAACCGAACCTCTTGAGCACATTACGTTTCCGTATCTCGTGCCGCAGATAAGTGTCTCCTCCGGCTCTATCGTACGGCTCTTTGCCACGAATACTTTTTCCATCATTGCCTTTGAGGTTCCCATTGCGTTTATGGGATAAGCCGCCTTATCTGTTGACAGGCAGATGACTTTTTTTACTCCTTCATGTATCGCCGCAGTCAGCATGTTGTCAGTTCCGATAACGTTTGTCTTTACTGCCTCCACCGGGAAGAATTCGCAGCTCGGAACCTGCTTTAATGCTGCCGCATGGAAGATATAGTCTACACCATGCATTGCGTCTTCCAGCGACTGCAGGGAGCGCACATTTCCTATATAGTATTTTATCTTGGGATTGTTATACACATGGCGCATATCGTCCTGTTTTTTCTCATCTCTTGAAAATATCCTGATTTCTTTTATCTGTGTATTTAAGAAACGCTTAAGTACTGCATTTCCGAAGGAGCCTGTTCCTCCGGTGATCATAAGCGTTTTTCCCTTGAACATTTCCTCGTCGTTCATTTCTATCTCCTTTGACAAAACCCGCATTCAAAAATAAATATTCCCATTCGGGACGCTTATTTATTTTTTCATGCTCATCTATTCACAACGATATACCTATTCCTTTTTTTTGCGAGCGGCCTCTTCAAGTATCTTTACCGAACGTTTGACATTGAAGTTTTCTTCTAAGTATTTTCTGCCGTTGCTGCCGAGTTCCCTGAAGCTGTCCTGTTCCTCGCAGATTTTCCTGACCTGTGCGACAAAGCTCGCGACGTTATCTGACGGGCACCACCAGCCGCAGGAGGCCTCATAGGTCACGAGGGCATGAATATCGCTTATCCTGTCGGTTACGGCAAGTACCGGTTTCGAGAGCTGCATATAGGACAGTATTCTTGAAGGATAATTCGGTATGGTAAAGTCAGGGCTCAGCATGACGATGCCTATATCCGCATCCTTAAGCTTCTTCTCGTATTCATCTCTCGGCAGCACATTTGCAAAGCTTACATTTTCTAAGGAATTTTCACTTATAAAGCTTCTCACAAAGTCGGCTTCCGTTCCGTCTCCGATGATTTCGAAGCGTGCTCTGGGATAATTTTTCAGAGCCTTGATGCCCTCCATCAGAAAGGCTGTTGCCTGAGGCTTGCCGAGATTGCCCCCGAACATGAAGACCACCGGTTCTTCCTGTCTTTCTTTCTGCTGAACCTGAGGAAGTATTCTTACGGTATTCGGGAACAGCTCCAGTTTTTCAGTCGGAATCTCTGTTTCATGCTGACGGATGTATTCAAGGTTTCCTTTAGACATACATCCGATTATATCCGAGGAAGCATAAAGCTTCTTTTCCATTTTCCTGAAATATTTATGCAGAAGTCCGTCCTCTCTCATCATTTTCAGGTCAACTGCATTCTGCGGAAAAATATCCTTAAGCATAAGGTAGCTCAGAGCCCCGTAATGCCTCGCAAGCGGGCCGATTATTCCGGCAAGGGTTATCGGCGGTGTCGGATAAATGATGATATCGATTTTTTCCTTCCAGAAAAACCTTTTCGCCGCAGCCATCATCTTCCGCCCGATGGTGAGCTGGATAAGCCCCTTCCTTATCTTGTCCGCATGGAACTGGTCGGGAAGCCTGACGTAAGCCGTCTGCTTCTTTCCCTCTATATATAATTTTTTATAATCAATATCAGTATCAGACGAGCCTGCAATTATATATACCCCATGTCCTTCCTTTTCAAGTTCCTGCACAAGGTCTAAATAAATTGTAGAGCTCTTAAAGCTGAATTTCTGAAACAAGCATAGTACGTTCATTTTGATATACCATTCAAACGGCATCCGCACTTATCCGGTTATTTCCACAAGGTCAGTCAGCGATTCCAGGGAATAGTCCTCGTGAACATCCTCAAAATACGGTGTATCCCTGTAAACACCGTCTTCCCTTGTGATTCGTGCCGTTTTTACCCCCGCCGTTATTTTAAGATAAAAATCCTTCGACGGGTTATCTCCCACATAAATCATTTCGTCCGCACGCACACCGAATTCCTTTTCCAAAAGCTCGAAGCCTTTTGCTGAAGGCTTCCATGCGTCACGTCCTATTTCATCCGTTAATATTATCTTTTCGAAATATTTATCACAGCCAAGTGCCTTGACCTTCTGTCTCTGCGCCTCTGCAAAACCGTCCGAAACTATTCCGAGCCTCATTCCCTTTTCTTTGAGTGCCTTTATCGTCGCTACTGCATCAGGAAAAAATTCTATCTCCGGTTTATGTCCCCTGTAAATTCCGATAAGTTTAAGGATATCCTCTTTTTCGTAGTTTATCCCAAGCCTCTCAAAATAACGGTTGAAGACCATTTTAGGACTCTCAATAAAAAGCTCTTTCAGCAGTTCGTAGTCTCCGCCGATATGATCCGCAACCGCCCTGTAGCCGCTCAGACAGTAGCTCTTCTCGGGATAAAGGGTGTCGTCCAGATCAAAAATAACTGCCTTCATACTCGAATTCCCTCTCCATGTTTTCATTGAGCATGATACTCTGGTCGAAGCGGAGAAAAGTCAGATGATCGCGGTAATTCTCATTGTATTCTAATTTTTCGCCCGCAAGAAGCTTGTAGACGTTCTCGCAGGAATCGGCACCCGCCATGATAGACATGGGTGCTCCGCCGCCGAAACGGGGATTTATCTCGATATACTCAATGCCCCTTTTCGTCTTCATGCACTGGACGGTGATGTGTCCGATAGGCTTAAGTATCTGCATAAGCCGCGTTACATCCCTCATGATCTCCCTGTCGCGAATGATGAGTCCCTTTGCTATCTCACCGCTTCTCGTAGCGATCCTTACCCTCGGAACGACCGTTATTATATGGCTCTCAAAATCAAGAAATACATCCACCGTATATTCGGTGCCTTCCATGAAATCCTGCACTATAGGCTTATCTATGAGCTTTCGGTAGGTTTCAAGTTCCTCCGGACTATTCACCTTGAAAGCATTTATGGAAGAGCTGCCGTCAAGAGGCTTGATAAAAAGCGGGAATTTAAGCTTTTTCCTGACAACCTCATCATCAAGCTCCTCATCGCTGAACATCCTCGGAACGAGAAAGCCATGCTTTTCAAGGAATTTCTGGGTATTCTTCTTGTTTCTGCATACCGAGATGACCGACTCGTCCGAGATAAGCAGCTTCGCATTCGACGAACTCTCGATTTTTTCCTTGTTTTCAGCAAGGAGAATAAGCTCCGTATCGATAGTCGGAACGATAAGTGCTATGTCAAGATTGTTGCAGATTCTGATTATCGCATCAACATATACATCCCCCTCCGAAATACGGGGGACGATTTCATTCATATCGGCAAAATAAAGAGCCGGAGCGAGCTCCGAGCAGTCAGCCGCAACTATATTTCCCTTTATTCCGAGCCTGTCACGAGCATTCTTGAAACAGTTTACAAGCTCAACCCGCCTGCCTGCGGAAAGTATAAGAACATTAGTCATTTTTTTCTTCATCCTTCTCAGGTGTTCCTGTAAAAAATTCCATTGTTGCCGAATTTGCCGAACTGATGCCTTCTCTCGCAAAGACTTTTCCGAATGTCTTGAAAATGATCTTCATATCGAGAAGAAATGAAATATTTTCGGTATATTCCACATCATATTCAAATTTCTCTTCCCAACTTAATGCGTTTCGTCCGTTTACCTGTGCAAGCCCGGTAAGTCCCGGCAGACAGTCGTGCCTGCGCGCCTGTCTCTCATTATAGAGCGGCAGATACTGCACAAGAAGCGGTCTGGGACCGACAAATGACATTTCACCTTTTAAAATATTAAAAAATTCAGGAAGCTCATCCAGAGATGTTGAGCGGAGTTTCTTGCCGAAGCTTGTCAGCCTGACTTCGTCACTTTTAAGTTCTCCGTTTTCATCCCTTTCGTCTGTCATGCTCCTAAACTTGTATAATCCGAATATCTTCCCTTTGTATCCCGGTCTCTGCTGGCGGAAGAGCACGGGACTTCCCAGCTTTATCCTGACCAGCAGTGCCGTTATGAGAAGCACCGGGGACAGGATTATTATTGCAAGCAGGGAGAATATTATATCAAATATTCTTTTAAAAAATTTTCTGTACATTATTCGTTATGTTCTCCGGGTATGTAATTGTTTCCCGGAATGTAATGATAGGTTGGAACAAGTTCTTTTATCCACTTGCCCACATCTGCCTGTTCTTTCTTTGACTCGACATTGAGCTCATGAAGCTTTTCATAAAAATCATCTTCGTCGAACTCAATGGGTTTTCCGATATGGATAAGCTTATTTGCGGTATCCTGCATTCCCTCTTCCTTCATGAGCATTTCCTCATAAAGCTTCTCTCCGGGGCGGAGTCCCGTAAACTTTATCTCGATATCTTCACCCGGAACATAGCCTGAAAGCCTGATAAGGTTTTCGGCAAGGTCGAGTATCTTCACGGGTTCACCCATATCAAGGACGAATATCTCTCCGCCCTTCGCATAGGCTCCCGCCTGAAGTACCAGTGATACCGCTTCGGGTATCGTCATGAAATAACGGATGATATTGGGGTCTGTAACAGTAACCGGGCCACCCGCCGCGATCTGCTTCTTAAAAAGCGGGATTACCGAACCGTTTGATCCCAGAACGTTTCCGAAACGTACAGCCACAAAAACGGTATTTCCCCTGTGATTGTAGGACTGAACTATCATTTCACAGATACGCTTCGTAGCTCCCATGATATTCGTGGGATTTACAGCCTTATCCGTGGAGATGAGCACAAATTTCGTAACACCGAAATCAACAGCCGCCTGAGCCACCTTCCAGGTTCCCATAACGTTGTTCTTAATAGCCTCGTTGGGGCTCACTTCCATAAGCGGTACATGCTTATGTGCTGCGGCATGGTAAACGATATCGGGTCTGTAGGTACGGAAAATATCACGTACTCTTGAAGTATTTCTGACCGAACCTATAAGCACCTTCAGATTAAGCTCCGGATACTTTTTCGCAAGTTCCTGCTGTACATCATAGGCGTTATTTTCGTAAATATCAAATATAATGAGCTGTTTAGGCTTATGGCTTGCTATCTGACGGCAGAGCTCCGAACCTATCGATCCGCCGCCTCCCGTTACAAGAACTACCTTGTCCGTAACGTATTTCATTATGGAATCGAGGTCAACCTCGATCGGCTCACGTCCTAGAAGGTCTTCTACATCAACCTTACGGAGCTGGCTTACATTTACCTCCCCGTTTACAAGCTGGTAAATTCCGGGCAGGGTCTTCAGTTCGCACTTGGTCTCCTTACATATTTCAAGGACGGTCTTTAACTGTGAACGCGGTGCAGAGGGCATCGCTATTATTATCTCATCTATATTGTACTGGGCTGCACGCTCGATTATCTCATCTCTTCCGCCTACAACCTTAACTCCGTGTATATAGCTTCCGATCTTTGAATTATCATCGTCGATAACGCACATAACGCTCTTTTTTATATAACGGCTGGTCTTCATTTCGCGGATAAGCGAACTTCCTGCCTCTCCCGCACCGATGACCATTACATGACGGGTCCGGGCATCCTCGGTCTGTTTCAGGACAAAAGTCCCGAAAAGCCTGTAGGCAAAACGGCTGAAGAGCACAAATGCCATCAGGAACATGCAGTATGAGAAATAATAGCTTCTCGGCATATAGAGTTTCAGAGCTATCATTCCCACGGCCTGTATCACTGACGACACCAGACATGCCGACACGGTCGCCGTCATCTCGGGTACGCTTGCATAAGTCCACAGGCTCGTATACAGATGAAACAGGTAAAAGACCAGTATAGTCACCAGAATATTTACAGGGAGATAATGCCAGAGATGTTCCCGCCAGGTTACTCCGCCAGCTGTGTAGATCATTTTAGAATAACTAAAATCAAACCTCAGCAGCAGTCCTACGGCTGAAGACACCATTACCGCGAATATATCATAAACTAGAAGACCGGCTCTTTTTATAAGCAGGCGTTTATTCTTAATTATTCTGTCCATCTAAAAGAATATCCTTATTTGTCCTGTTTGTCTTTTTTCTTCTTCTTTTTCTTTTTCTTCTTTTCTTTGGTCTCATCTTCCTCCGGAAGCTCAACCTGCGGCTGTGCCTGTGTCAGCATAGCACTCGAAATAAAAGGATGCTCCATTGCAAAAGAAGGAGATATCTCATCCTCGTCCATTCCCTTCTTCAGAAGAGGCAGACGGTACTTATTTTCATATATTTCAACATCACGCTCAAAGTTGGAATCCTTCTCGGCCTTGAGCATCTCAAGATATTCATGAGTATCAAAATAGTCTTCGTTCGCTGCGAGCAGGCTCAATGCAATGTTGCTGCAGTGATCCGCAATTCTCTCGTAGTCTGTTCCGATATCTGAAAGGGAAAATCCGAGTTCTACGGTACATTTACCCTTTCTTAGTCTTCTTACATGGCGTCTCTTAACCTCCATGTGAAGTCCGTCTATAACTTCCTCAAGAGGCTCAACTTCACGCGCAAGCACAAGATTCTGCTCCCTGAACGCGCCAAAGGCAAGTCTTACAATTTCAGTCACCGCGTCTGAAAATACAGTCAGCTCCGCAACAGCTTTATCGGAAAACTGCTGCTTCTTTTCGTTCATATCATGATAAACCTGCATTATGTTAAATGCGTGGTCACTGATCCTCTCAAAGTCGGATATGCTGTGAAGAAGGATCGTAAGCAGGTGGCTTTCACCCACTCCGAGCTCATTGGCATTTATCTTTACGAGATAGCTTCCGAGCTGGTCTTCGTATCTGTCCACACGTTCTTCGTATTCCGCTACTTCTTCTGCCACCTTTTCCTCATAGTTGTTCATGAGTCCGATAGCAAGGCTGAGTGATTTTTCAGCAAAAGTCGACATGTCATTTACAGCCTGTCTGCACTGCTCAAGAGCAAAGGGCGGATTGCTGAGGAAACGCTCGTCGAGTATGGCGATCTCTTTCTCGCTCATCTCAAGCTCTTCCTTGTCTATAGGTATCGTCTTAAGGGCAAGCTTCACAAGAAGTCCCGAGAACGGCAGCATCAGCGGTGTTCCGATAAGGTTCACCAGAGTGTGGATACTTGCAACGCCCACCATTCCTGCCTGTGAATTCATAAAAGCGTAATGGAATACAGCATTGAGCGCGTAAAAAATTATCATAAAGGACGAAGCCTTGATGATATTGAAGTAGAGATGCATAAGAGCTGTTCTCTTACCGTTTTTGTTCGCTCCAAGTGATGAAAGGATAGCTGTAATACAGGTTCCGACCTCTGCACCGATAACGACGGGTATAGCCGTTGCGTATGTTATCTCAACCGTTTTGGAAAGAGCCTGAACTACACCGATGGTTCCGGCAGAGCTCTGGATAACCATTGTAAAGAAGACGCCGACAAAAAGACCTATGACAGGGTTGCTGAAGGTCATGAGCAACGCCCTGAATTCAGGCACATCTTTAAGAGGCGAAACCGCATCGGACATCATGTCCATTCCAAACATAAGAACGGCGAAGCCCAGAAGTGCTGTACCTATATTTTTCTTTTTATCCGTTTTTGAGAACATTAAAAGCGCTATTCCCGTTAATGCAAGGAATGGCGTAAAAGACATGGGTTTTAACAGATTTATAAAGAAATTATCCGAACTGATCGCATTAAGTGATAAAAGCCATGCTGTAAAAGTTGTTCCGAGGTTTGCACCGAGTATAATGTTTACCGCCTGGGTAAGTGTCATTATCCCCGAGTTAACAAGACCCACGACCATGACCGTTGATGCCGAAGATGACTGCACCACTGCTGTCACAATAACGCCAAAGAGATAAGCAAAAAAAGCATTCGATGTCACCCTGACAAGTATGCTCTCAAGCTTACCTCCTGATATCTTTGTTAAAGCGGCGCTCATTACGCTCATTCCGTAAAGGAACATTGCGAGACCGCCTATAAGTCCTGCTACTAAAGTAAAGTAACCAATCGAATTCATGATTCCTCCTCAATGAATCACCGGTATGACACTCCCCTGACCTGCTTCCCGCAGATCTCATACTAATCCACTCTTCGTCATACTTTCACACTTACATCATACATGAAAGAATCAAAAATATCAACATCGACTCAGTTTTGTTATTGTTCGTGGGCGTTATCAAAATCGATCAGTTTTGCAATGATCTCATCACAGATCTCATCTTCCGTCTTGCCGTCGGTAGCCACGGTAACGTCAGCTACAGCATTGTACTTCTCGCGTCTCTTTTCCTGCAGGCTGTTGATGAACTCCACGTTCATATGGTTATTTAAGATAGGTCTCTCGTCAGAGTCCTTTACACGCTCAAGGATCGTCTCAGAGCTTGCAGTAAGGAGTACAACCCTTCCGTTCTTCTTCATGTGGTCGGCATTGTCCTCTCTCATAACAACACCGCCGCCGCAGGACACTATTGACTGTTTTACCTTCTGAAGCTCTATCAGACAGTTACTCTCCAGATTCCTGAAATATGCCTCCCCATACTCATCAAATATTTCCGAAATCGACATTCCCTGCTTCTCAACGATCATTTCGTCCATCTCGACACGGTTCATTTCAAGCTTTCTCTGAAGCTCTGCAGCGATCGTGCTCTTTCCGGCACCCATGAAACCGATAAGGAATACATTATAATCAAAGAGGCTCTTGGCCTGCACGCGTCTGCTGTTTTTAACGATATATTTGAAGATATCAAGTATCTCCTCTTCAAACTGGTTTTCTCCGAGCTTCTCCTTTAAGGCAGCCTCCTGCTTTTTCTCCTGCTCGGGCTGTAAGATCGGGATACCTGTAGCCTTTTTATACTTGATTATCTCCTGTATATGTACCATTCTGTCGGCAAGTGCCTTGATTATCCTGTCATCGCAATCTCCGATGCCTTTTCTGATCTCCTCCAGCCTCTCGGAATGTTCCGGATTTTCAATATGTTCAATATGCTCTAACTTATCCATTTTGCCCTCTCCTGTTTAAATTAAAAATTGGTCTGATATCATTCACTATAAAAGCTATGATAACAGACCAATTGTTTAAATTCAAGAAAAACTTTTTAGCACTTTAACGCGTTCAAGCGTTACCTATAGTCTTACCGATAAGAAGCATATTTGAACTGAACCAATAGAGCAGGAAATCAGTCAGGTCTTCCAGATATTCCTTTCTGTGCCTGCCTACATAATCGATATTTACATTGGCCACTTTTTCCACGAAGGCCTCATAATGTTTTCTCTGCTGCAGAAGTGACGGGTCTCCCATGCCGCTGAGATAATTCTCGATCGCTGTAAAATGTTCTGCCGCCATCTTCTTTAATTCCAGAAGCTCGCGCATAACCTCACCCAGATGTTCATCCGAGCCGAATATACCCGCAGTTTCGCTTATAGCCTGTATCTTCTCGAAGATACGCCTGTTTCCTTCATCAAAAAAAGCTATGTTTGTCAGGTATCTGTCAGAAAAAGTCATGGGTACTTCAAAGAGGCTTAAACCGGTTCTTCTGCCTGTTCCGATCAGTGCATCGGAACCTTTGATATGATGATAGAGCCATTTCTCACCAAATCCCAGCAGATCCTCAAATCTCTCACGCGCAGTTTCCGGATTGATCTCTTTTAACGACTCTCTTTTGACCAGACGTATAAATCCGTTATGCTCTATCTGCTGTAAGGGCAGCTCCGGATCGTTGATCTCTTTCATGTAGTTCTCTTCATGCTCAAAATGATAAGAGGCATAATCCGAAAGGTCGCGCAAAAATCCGGACAGAAGTTCCACATAATTCGCATCCGGGTTTTCCAGCGCTTCAGCAGCCTCATTTACCATGGCAAACAAGTGTCTGTGTTCATTATCGATCGTTTCATGCCCTATCATGCAGTCTTCCGTAAACGTGTACACCTGCAACCACCTCCATTCGTGCCTACCTTATTAGCATATCAACACATTACTCTAATTCTTATTATCGGAGTCTTTTTGGTATAAATCCATACAGACAATATTAAGAATTTATTATGTT
>CAJORC010000074.1 GCA_905236615.1 uncultured Lachnospiraceae bacterium | reverse complement strand
CTGCTGCTCCGCTTCCTTCAAGTAAACTATCAAGAGTTACTTCTGCGCCATCACTTACCTCTGCGGTCTCTGCATATGTTTCTGCTGCAAGAACCGTTGTCTGATTGGCTGATGCAATAACGCATGCCGCTGCAGCACAAATTCCTGCTGCTCCCAGCACATTTTTAAGTTTCTTCTCGTTTGCTAACATAAAACCTCACTATAAATAAAACCGGATGATGAATTAAATAATCCATACATCACTAACTGCACTCCGTCCCTCTCTCTTTACAGAGCTGCATTCGTACTTCCTGTTTCGCAGCTGATAAACTTCCGTTCAGCCGAAACTTTTAACATTATAACAAACAAGTTCATTTTTGTTAAGGAATTATTACATAGTTTTTTAAAGTTTGTAGTACTTGTTAGAATTCTTTGTGGCTTATTTCAAATTTTTCTGTTGATTTAACCAATTCATTAAACTTTATGTTAATTAATTGTTTTGTCAGGTTTTCACAATAATTTCTCTTTTTTTCCTTTTCAATTAAGCATCCGGCATGGTATCATAAGTAGAAAATACAAATTATAGGGGTAATTTTTATTATGAACGGAATATTTTCGGCTGTAAAAAAAGACGGAAGTGTATATTACAGAGCTTCCATCACTTACAGAAAAAAACATATAAGTCTTGGCTCGAAAGACAGTGAACCGCGTGCCAGACGACTTTATAACGAAGCAGACCGAATCCTTCATTCCAACATTTCTCTTGATGACTATATAATCACCTCAGCCTTAAGTTTTGCCACATGGGTTGTTCTGATAAATTGCAGGGATAACGGCGTTTATTTTAAAAATCCGATATATCTGAAAAAGAATTTCTTCTTATATTATATATCCGAAAATCTTGTACTCAAATTTGATAAGGATGATCTGTTCTATTATTCCGAGCATGCGATACAGACCCGTGGAGGTCACTTTTTCTGTGAAGATTACGGAAGTCAGGTAAATCTTAAAAACCGATATGGAATACGTGCTTTTGCAGTTGAAGGTCGTGACTACCGTTTCTTAAACGGAGATAATACCGATTACAGATATGAAAACATTGAAATCGTCAATCCTTATTACGGCGTTGAAAAGGACGATCAGACTTTTCCCGTCTCCTATAAAGCAAAAATCACAGTAAAGGGAAAGTATTCTCTCGGAAAATACTCTGATGCGGAAACCGCTGCAATAGCCGTCAATAAGGCAATCGATTTTCTTTCCAGAACCGATTTGAGAAAAAAAGGGACACGCTCAAATTTCATAGAAAATTTAAGCGCATCCCGTTATGCCGATATTTATTCGTCAATAGAGCTTCCCAAACGTTTTATGGAGCTTGTATCCGCTCACCTTCCGGAATAGTCAATAAAAGATATATCCAGATCGACTGCCCCGTTTATGCCTTCTATATTTCCGGTTTTTGAATACTGCCATATAGCGTATTTATAAGGAAATACACTGTATTCATCTGTATCAAAGAGCCACCAGTCATACTGTTCTATCATGCTCATATCAAAGCAGCTCGCAAACTGCTTCTTCGTGGCAGCTATCATAGGTGTATATCCATACATACTTACAGTCGTACAGAAAGCCTGTGCGATCGATGATCTCTGTGTCATCGTAAGGTTTTCTGTCCTGTAGCTGTCTCCGACAACTTCCTCACTGTCAAATACTATCGGATATTCTATCTTAAAATTACCGATAGAACCTATACAGTAATTTGCTTCTTCAATCGCTTCTTCCGGCGTGATCGCCTGTGAATAAAAATAGATTCCGACTCTTATGCCATTTTCAGAGCATCCGCGAAGATTATCATACAGCTTATCATCCACAACAACCTGTCCCCTGCTGTATCCTCTTGAGCCCATACGGATCATTGCAAAGTCCACACCGCTTTTTGCAACTGCTTCCCAGTCAATGTCTCCCTGATATTTTGAAACATCTATACCACAGAAAGAGGCCTTTTTATCGTTAGGTGCATACTCCTTAAATTCACCGTTCATTCTGAAATTCTCGTTTAAGAGTGAACTTTTCTTAATCTCGCTGATTATCGGTACCATATCTGCCACGCCTTCAGACAATTCATTCTGATCAAAGAAATTGCCTGATACGCTGTTTCTTGATATGCTTTGAACTGATTCTTCTCCTACACCTTCTGCTTCATTTTCCGAAGGACTGTCCTCCGCTTCTTCCACAAAATTCCCCGATACCAGATCATCGGGATAGTCAGTTTTTTCAGCCGGCGCTACAGTTGCCGTGTCCTCTTCTTCCTTATCATACATATGCCAGAAATTAAGTTCATCACTGGTTCTTGTCTCACTGTCAGTAATACTTTCCCAGCCAACTGACTCTCCTTTCCCGGCATTCAGCTGGGCTTCGGTTGCTACAGTCTGAACTTCTGCCGATTGTCTGCGGTGCGGTCTGCTGTTTGCAAGAACCGTTGCCCCCACAATAAAAACTATAGCCAGAAGTGCTGCAATCGTCGCAAGTGCGGTTTTAACACCTGAACCAATTCCCTTTTTTCTGTCTGATTTCCGGTCGTGAAGCATTGACATGGTCATTCCCCCTTCATACCATAAAAACGCATCGTCGAATTATCATCCTCTATAAATATTGCTTTTATCTCTTCATCAGTCACCGCTTTAAGCAATTCTTCCGATTTCTCATAGCCAAGTATAAAACAGCAGGTGCTTAGAGCGTCCCCATCAACTGATTTCTTTGAAATAATAGTAGTTCCCGAAAGACCTCCTTCAGCCGGATAACCGGTTTTCGAATCCAGTATATGGTAATAAAGCCTGCCATTTTCCACAAAATAACGTTCATAAGAACCCGAGCTTACTACTGAACAATCATCAGCCTCTACAGCAGTTGCCATATCCGTTTCATCTGCAAAAGGTTTTCTTACTCCTATCTTAAACGGTCTCTTCTCTACAGAATTTCCAACCGTAAGTACATTTCCGCCTAGGTTTATTATAGCACTCTTTACTCCCTTAGAGACAATGTATTCTTTCATTTTGTCTGCAATGTATCCCTTACCTATCGCCCCCGGATCTATCATTGCTTCACTGTCCAGAAGCTGAACCGTTCCATCCTCTTCATTCACCTAACATTTTTGTAATCCACATGCTTTAAGGCTTCTTTTATCGCCGTATCATCCGGAACTTTAGGATTTTCTCCCGTGAAATCCCAGAGTCTTGATACCGGATAAATTGTGATATCAAAGGCTCCGTCTGTAAGCTCACTGTATTTCAATGCAGTCCGTATAAGTTCTATAGTGTCTTTATCAACCTTAACAGGTTCACCCTTCGCCTCATTAATTCTGTATATATCCGAACCCTCGACAGTTGCCGAAAAGAGGTTTTCATAATCTTTACCTATTTTGAATGCTTCATCTATGATTTTCTCATCCGCTTTGTCATATATCGTTACCGCACAAACCGTATCAAGCATAAATTCTGTTTTAGAGACAGGCTCCGTCTTTCCGCAGCCTGTAATAAAAAAAAGACCGGCAGCCATAACAGTAACCGACCTGAGCAAACGTCCAAATTTCTTTTTCATAATAACTTCCCCTGTATTTAATCCCGGGACGGTCTAAACCGTCCCGGATTCATTTTTTACTGTCCTGATGCTTCAGCTTTGGGAGCCGGAGCCTTCGGCTGCGGAATTGGCTGTCCGTCAAGTCTGTGTATAACCTTCTTCGGGCACTTCATTGCACACATACCGCAGTTCTTGCATTTATCATAATCTATATGAGCTATATTATCAACTACATGAATAGCATCAAATTTACATGTCTTCTCACAAATACCGCATCCTATACAGCCTGCAGCACATACCTGCATAACCTGCTTTCCCTTATCCTTAGATGAGCATGCAACCGCATATTTATTACTCTTCGGTTTAAGCTCTATCAGGTGCTTAGGACAGTTTGCAATACACTGACCGCAGGAAACACATTTTTCAGGATCAACCTGCGCCACACCATCAATAACATGAATGGCATCGAACTGGCATACCCTTACACAGGTTCCTCCGCCGAGACAGCCGAATGTACAGGCTTTAGGTCCTCCACCCTGTACCTGCGAAAGGAATTTGCAGTCCATCTGGCCCTTATAGTTCATCTGGTTCTTTGCCTTGTCACAGGTTCCCGAACATTTTACAAAAGCAACCTTCGGCTCTTCGTTCGAAACCGCCTGTCCCATTATTTCAGCGATCTTTGCTGCACAGGCAGCTCCGCCTACAGGACAGGAATCAACTTTTGCGACACCCTCTACTATGGCATGTGCATTTGCAGCACATCCTGCATAACCGCAGCCTCCACAGTTTGCTCCGGGAAGTACACCCAAAATAGCTGTTTCTCTCTCATCAACTTCAACAGCAAACTTTTTACCGG
Organism: uncultured Lachnospiraceae bacterium; assembly: GCA_905236615.1. Lineage (GTDB taxonomy): Bacteria > Bacillota > Clostridia > Lachnospirales > Lachnospiraceae > NK4A144. The sequence continues at coordinate 29 of CAJORC010000074.1, read as the reverse complement.
CAATTCCCAGAAAGATACCTATTACTAAT
>CAJORC010000073.1 GCA_905236615.1 uncultured Lachnospiraceae bacterium | reverse complement strand
TTAATGATAGTGGAGCTTCGGGGACTCGAACCCAGGACCGACCGGTTATGAGCCGGTTGCTCTAACCAACTGAGCTAAAGCTCCTTATTCACTGCAACTCTTTCAGAGCCACACAACTATTGTAGTTTACCACTTTACTCTGTATATTGTCAACAGTTTTTCAGAATTTTTTTCATTAAAAAGATCAATAATAAATATCAATTGTTTATTCAAAATGCTATAATATTAAATATCAGCGGGGTACTATGCAGAAAGCATATGATCATCATATACCTTTATGCATCGAATCATTATTTTAATACAAGGAGGTTATTTCTTTATGGCTACACCACACAACAGTGCAGAAAAAGGTGATTTTGCTAAAACAGTCCTGATGCCGGGTGATCCTCTCCGTGCCCAGTACATTGCCGAAAATTTCCTGACCGATGCAAAGCAGGTTACTTCTGTCAGAAATGTTTACGGTTATACCGGAAAGTATAAGGGGAAAGATATCTCCGTAATGGCTCATGGAATGGGAATGCCATCTGTCGGTATATACACCTACGAGCTTTACAGCTTCTACGATGTTGAGAATATCATCCGTATCGGCTCGGCAGGCTCAATAAGCGAAAACTGCCACGTACGCGACATCGTTATTGCAATGGGTGCATCAACAGATTCTCGCTGGCAGGAACAGTACGGACTTGCCGGAAATTTTGCTCCTATCGCAGACTATTCCCTCCTTCGAAATGCCGTTGACACAGCTGAACGTCTCGGTAAAAAAATAGTCGTTGGAAATGTCGTTTCCTCTGATGTATTTTACGGTGACAATAAAAACGCCAACGACAACTGGAGAAAAATGGGCTGTCTCTGCATAGAAATGGAGTGCGCCGCTCTCTACATGAATGCTGCACGTCTCGGAAAGAAAGCCCTTGGAATCCTTACCATATCAGATGAAATCTATACCGGAATCGAGCTTGATTCCGCTGAACGCCAGACCGGTTTCAATAATATGATCGAACTGGCACTTGAATCCGTTAAATGACCTGAAAATGCCGGCGTCAGATTTTGACGCCGGCATCTTTTTCTCTTTATTCTATTTATTATTTCTTGATAAGGAGTGACTCTCCTGTCATATCTGCAGGCTTCTCCAGTCCCATACATTCAATAAGAGTAGGAACGATATCGCAGAGTCTTCCGCCTTCCTTTAATCCATATGCAGGATCATAGTTTACAAGAATGAACGGAACAGGATTTGTGGTATGAGCTGTCCATGGTTCTCCTGTCTCATAATCAACCATCTGCTCTGAATTTCCGTGATCAGCACAGATAAACATTACGCCGTCCATTTCCTTAAGTGCCTCAACAGCCTTGCCTACACACTCATCAACGGTTTCAACAGCCTTGATGGCAGCTTCTTCCACACCTGTATGACCTACCATATCAGGATTTGCAAAGTTGATGATGATCACATCATACTCACCTGAACGGATAGCTGCGCAAAGCTTCTCACATACTTCGGGAGCGCTCATCTGAGGCTTAAGATCATATGTCGGAACATCCTTGGGTGAGTTTACAAGTACTCTGTCCTCACCTTCGTTCGGCTTCTCAACACCACCGTTGAAGAAGAATGTAACATGAGCGTATTTCTCTGTCTCAGCAATTCTTGCCTGCTTCATTCCTCTTGCTGCAAGCCACTCACCAAAAGTATTCTTTATCTCAACCTTCTTGAATGCAACTTCCTTGTTAGGGATAAGCGGATCATAATCTGTGAAGCATACATACTTTGTTGCAACTCTCTCAGGTCTGTCAAACTTATCGAACTCATCATCACAGAAGCAGTGTGTGATCTCACGTGCTCTGTCAGGACGGAAGTTAAAGAAGATAACGCTGTCGCCTGACTTGATTGTAGCTACAGGCTGGCCATTCTTCTTTACAGCGAAAGGAACAACGAACTCATCAGATACACCTGCATCATAAGAAGCCTGAATTCCCTCAGTTGCAGAATCAGCCTCATCGCCGACACCTTCAGTAAGGCATCTGTAAGCCTTCTCAACACGGTCATAGTTGTTATCACGGTCCATTACATAGTAACGTCCGGATACGCTTGCAACTTCACCAACACCGATTTCCTTCATCTTTGCTTCAAGCTCTGCAACGAAATCTTTTCCTGATTCCGGAGGAGTATCACGTCCGTCAAGGAAGCAGTGAACGTAAACTTTTGAAAGTCCCTCTCTCTTTGCAAGCTCAAGAAGTCCGTATATATGTGTATTGTGGCTGTGAACACCACCGTCAGAAACAAGTCCGTAAAGGTGAAGTGAGCTGTCATTCTTCTTTACGTTGTTTACAGCATCAAGAAGTGCCTCATTCTTGAAGAAATCGCCATCTTCGATTTCTTTTGATATACGGGTGAGCTCCTGATATATTATACGTCCTGCACCCATATTCATGTGTCCAACTTCGGAGTTTCCCATCTGTCCGTCGGGAAGTCCTACTGCCATACCGCTTGCGTAACCCTTAACAAAAGGATAATCCTTCATAAGTCCGTCAAGTACAGGTGTCTTTGCACCATATACAGCATTGTGTTCATGCCTCTCGTTGAGTCCCAGACCGTCCATGATCAATAAAACTGCCGGTTTCTTTGCCATTGTAAATCCTCCTGAAAATCTATGTTAAAATCAATTGTTGCCGGATTCGTGATATTCCTTTTCGGTATTCACGTTCCATATATTCGACTTGTCCTTCCTGCCTGAAAGAATATTATCTACCGTAAGGAAAGATGTCATCATCGAATGGTCAATATTATTATACCTGTGCTGACCGTTTCTGCCAACACAATATAAGTTATCAAACTCATTAATATAATTAATTACTTCATCAATACTGTCATAAGTATCAAAGTATGCCGGATATGCTTTCTTTACCCTCTCAACATGGCTGTCAATTACGTCCTCGGCCTTGTCAATAAGCTTCATCTTCACGATCTCGCTTATGGCAAAACGTCTGAACTGGTCATCGGTAAGTCCCCAGAGCTTATCACCCTCATTTGCAAAATACTCAAGTCCGATCCAGACTGTGTCTTTCAGATCCTTAACAAGATAAGGTGACCAGTTATTATAAATCTGGAAACGTCCCAGTTTTACAGAACGCTCATGAACGTAAACCCAGTTATCAGGGACGATATTTGCTACTGTTCGGATCTTTGTCTGGTTCTTAAGATTCAGCTTGTGTACCAGCACACCAAGTGTCATATAATCACGGTAAGGAAGTCCTGCAGCCACCTCAGCAACTGCCCTCGGAACATCATTCATTCCGCCGACCAGTTCTTTAATAGGCATTGAAGAAATAACAATGTCCGCATCAGCCGACTTTTCTTCACCATTCTGAAGATACTTTAACCCGGTTGCCTTATGCTCTTCCGGATTCGTAATTACACCGGTTACACGGGCATTTTTTATTATCTTTCCGCCCATCTTTTCTATCTCTTCAGCCGTTACATCCCAAAGCTGGCCGGGACCGAGCTTCGGATAGGCAAAAGACTCAATGAGCGAAGTCTCGACATGCCTGTTTTTATTGTTCGGAAGCATCTTTGAAAAAACATCGGCAATTATCGCAACGATAGAAAGTCCCTTAACTCTCTGTGCTCCCCATGACGGGTCGATATCTCTCGGATGACGGCCCCAGAGATTTTCCGTATAATGCTCAAAGAACATGGAATAGAGTTTCTTACCAAACCTGTTAATGTAAAAATCCTCAAGTGAATTCTCAGGTCTTTTGTGAAGCATAGATGCCAGATATGAAAAGCCGACTTCTATAGTCGTCACAAGTCCCATATTGGTAAATGTTTCAGGCTTCAGGCTTATGGGATAATCGTAAAATTTCGAATTAAAATAAATTCTTGAAACCCTGTTTCGTGTAAGCATGACCCTGTCGGTTTTTTCCGGATCTGGACCGCCCTTCTTCATTGTCTTCTTTGTTCCGAGAATAATGTCATCATAAGCGGGACGTCCCTGCATTGGAAGCATTTCTTCCCACCAGTCATTAACTCTCTTCACCTTTGAAAAGAAACGGTGTCCGCCCATATCCATGCGGTTTCCCTTATAATTTACAGTCTTGGAAATGCCTCCCATACGGTTGTCTTCTTCAAAAACTGTAACCTCATATTCGCCATTTCCACGCTTTAACAGCTCATAAGCAGCTGTAAGTCCTGCAGGACCTGCTCCGATGATTAAAGCCTTTTTCATAGCCTTTTTAATATCTCCTTCTTCCGGCAAGTTCCTCATACAGACTCAAATATGAGCCGTACCTTACCTTGTTAATATTACCTGCTTCCACAGACTCCCGAACCTTGCAGCCGGGCTCATGTATATGAACACATCTTGAAAAATAGCAGCTGTCCCTGTCATAATCAAATTCAGGATAATACAGTGCCAAATCTTCTTTTTCCATTTCGGGCAGTGTCAGCGTAGAAAAGCCCGGTGTATCCATAATGTATGAATTCTCTCCGATTTCCAGAAGCTCGGTATGCCTCGTGGTCTGCTTTCCACGGCCTATCTTTTTGCTTACTTTTCCGGTCTCCATAACCTCATGCCCTGCAATGGTATTGATAAGTGTCGACTTTCCGGCACCCGAAGGTCCGGCAACCGTCGTCACGGCATTTGTAAGCACTCTCTTTACACAATCAATTCCCCTGCCGGTTTTAGTACTGGTAAAAATAAGTTCTACTCCGGCGGAGGAATATATTTCGCTGAATTTATTTATCGTATCTTCATCTACAAGATCTGCCTTATTGAATACCAGCGTTGTAGGAATCGACGACATGCGCATGGTTATAAGGAAGGTATCAAGCAGCGTCAGCACCGGATCAGGTGTCTTCAGTGCAAAAATAACAAGTGCCCTGTCAACATTTGCAACCGCCGGACGTATGAGAGAACTCTTTCTCTCAAATATCTCAACAATGTTACCTTCCATGTCATCCTCGTGGGTTACCTCAATCTGAACCCTGTCACCCACCAGTGGTTTCATATCAAGTTTTCTGAAAATGCCTCTTGCCCGACATTCATAGACGGCTCCGTCCTCATCCGTTTTAACATAGTAGAAGCCGCCTATACCTTTTAATATTATTCCGTTCATTCCTGCGTAAATGTCAAAGTCTGATATACTGCCGTTGTTTCCTCACCTGTCTTTGTCACGATCTTTCCGTCGTCATCCTCGTACTCAACCTGTGTCTGTTTCTTATATGTAACGGTAAGTGTTCCCGATGTGACCGGAGCTCCCGTTACGGTAACTGTTGCAGGAAATGCCGAAGCTGATGTGCTTGCGAGCACTGCACCGCCTTCAGAAGTAACAACAAGCTCTGCTGTAGTTCCTGCTATGTAAGACGGAGGAGCTGCCACAGAGAAAGTTCCGCCGTAGGTTTTGCTTTCAGGTCCGAGACTGATAACAAAATTAACTCCGCTGCCATCCGCCGCTGTTGTTCCGGCTGTTGGTGTCTGCGAAATTACAAGTCCTGCAGTAACAGTATCCGAATGAGCCTCCGTAATGCTTTCAAAAGAAAGACCGGATGCCGTAAGTGCTGTCTTTGCTGCTGTTTCCGTCATTCCTACGATATTCGGAACAGTTCTTGTAACTGTTGTATCTCCCTTTTCATCCTGATCATCATTCTTATCGGAGCCTTTAGAAACCTTTACTGTAACTGTTGAGCCTGTAGATGCCATAGTCCCTGCCGACGGATCCTGTGAGATAACATTTCCTTTTGTAACTTCGCTGCTTTCAACTTCTTCAGCCGCAAAAACGAAATCCGCATCTTCTATCTTTACTTTAGCCTCAGCTCTGGTAAGCCCAGTCACATCCGGCACCGAACCCTCTGTAGACTGTCCCGAACCTACTGAAAGCACAACTGTACTTCCCGATTCCACGCTGCTTCCATCTGAAATGGCATTGCCATCCTCATCCGAAACAGAGATTACCTTATTCTTATCTTCAGCCGTTGAAGCTACAGTCGTAGACTGTACGATAAGTCCCTGATCCTGAAGCTCATTTCGTGCTTCCGCAAAGTTTTTACCAACAATCGAAGAAATCGTAACCATTTTAGCCGACTCTGTTGCAGTCTCGGAACTTCCGTCTGAAAGCTTTGATGAAACAGAACCGAAAAGCCTGCGTCCTATCACAATTATTATGATCAGG
>CAJORC010000072.1 GCA_905236615.1 uncultured Lachnospiraceae bacterium | reverse complement strand
GCAGGTGCGCAGAGCTGTGTGAACTATAACAATTATTACGAAAAGGTTACATAAAACATTCCATCTGTCTTGACCGTCAGACGTAAATTTTATATAATATTTATGCCTTTGAAGGAAGCTGAAATCGGTGGCTGAGGGATCCCCGATGACTTTGCGACGGGGCAATAAATATTTATAGAAAGAGTAATTTTATTTACTAAATGGGGAACTGAATATGGATTACGCTGAAACAAGTTACGATAGCGTTGACAGCTGGAAGACGATCATACTTCTGTATAATTCAGCGCTTAAAGAGATCAACACAAAACTTGAAATACTTAACGATGAGTTTCAGCATGTACACAGGTATAATCCTATCGAGCATATAAAGTCGAGGATTAAGTCGCCTGAAAGTATTGTAAAGAAACTCAGACACAGAGGTTATGAGTCAACCATAGAAAATATGGTTAAGTATGTGAATGACATTGCCGGAATAAGGGTTATATGTTCATTTACTTCTGATATTTACAATATAGCCGAGATGCTTTCAAATCAGAATGATATCAACATTCTCTCTATTAAAGATTACATAAGGCATCCTAAAGAGAGCGGCTATAAGAGTTATCACATGATAGTCACGGTTCCGATCTTCCTGTCGGACGGCTGCGTGGATACAAAAGTCGAGATACAGATAAGAACCGTTGCGATGGACTTCTGGGCAAGTCTGGAGCACAAGATCAACTACAAATTCGAGGGAGAAGCTCCCGAGCATATCAAGAGAGAACTTTTTGAATGTGCTGAGATGGTTTCCGATCTGGATGCAAAAATGATGTCCCTGAATGATGAACTCAGAGATTATGCAGCCGGACTTGAATCGGAGATGGAAGAACAGATCGAGCGCCAGAAACTCGCCGCAGAGCGAACTCTTTTGAACGAGCGCATGTACGGTGAAGCTGAATAACAGAGAATAAAAAACGAATCGCGGCACGCCTCGATTCGTTTTTATATTCTGGTTCCGGGTTACTTCTTTGAAAATTTAGAAGCCAGCTGCAGACAATTAACAAATCCAAATCTGCAGCGTCCCATTATAATTTAAAAAGAGGAGTGCCCCGAAACCTTTCGGCTTCGAGGCTTATTATGAAAAAATCATCTACTTTGCTGTAACTCATGTCTTTCTCTTTAAGACAAATATAATATAACAATTAAATGTGAACACACTGTGAATAAACTGTAACTATATAGTAAATGTAGACAATAAAAGGGAAATAATCATATAAATATCATACAAGATTACTATAATGGCAAAAAATGCATAAATAAATTGCTGTATAAAACGCAGAAAATCCCTCAAAAATTCACATTTATTGCAGTGTTAAGAAAAAAATGGTAGAATGATGTGATGCTATTTTGAAACCAAGTTTATGAGGTTAATTGAAAAATGTATCCCGAAGAAAATAAAGATTTAGACCACTATTTAGTCCGTGGCGGGGCACCACTTGTGGGGGAAGTGACCATCGGAGGTGCAAAAAACGCAGCGCTTGCGATACTTGCAGCAGCAATAATGTCTGATGAGACAGTTACTATAGAGAATATGCCGGATGTGCGTGATACAAATGTACTTTTGGATGCGATGAGCTGTATAGGAGTCATTGTTGACAGAGTAGACCGCCATACGGTTAAGATAAACGGCTCACATGTAAGAAATGTGAGTATAGAATATGAACTTGTAAAGAAGATCAGGGCTTCTTATTATCTTATAGGAGCACTTTTGGGTAAGTACAAGGAAGCAGAAGTACCGCTTCAGGGTGGATGCAATATCGGAAGCAGACCGATAGACCAGCATCTTAAAGGATTCAGGGCAATCGGAGCCGAAGTTGCGGTAAGACGCGGTGAGATCGTGGCAAAGGCAGATAAACTTGTCGGAGCACATGTTTATATGGACGTTGTTACTGTCGGAGCAACGATCAATGTTATGATGGCAGCCTGCATGGCTGAAGGAAAGACGACCATTGAGAATGCGGCAAAGGAGCCACATGTTGTTGACGTAGCCAATTTCCTTAACAGTATGGGCGCTAATATAAAGGGTGCCGGTACTGATGTTATCAGAATAAGAGGTGTGGAGAGACTTCACAGTGCAACTTATTCTATAATCCCTGATCAGATCGAAGCAGGAACATTCATGTTTGCGGCTGCGATCACAAACGGAGATATACTTATAAAGAATGTTATTCCGAAGCATCTTGAGTCTATATCTGCAAAGCTTATAGAAATGGGATGCCAGATAGAAGAGCTTGATGATGCGGTAAGAGTTCGTTCCACGGGCGAGCTTAGAGCCACTCAGATAAAGACTCTTCCTTATCCCGGATTTCCTACGGATATGCAGCCTCAGGCCGGAGTTACCCTTGCGAGAGCAAAAGGTACGAGTGTTATTCAGGAGAGCATTTTCGAAAACCGATTTAAATATGTGGATGAGATCACAAGAATGGGTGCTGATATAAAGGTTGAGGGTAATACCGCGATCATCAACGGAGTCAGCGGTTATACCGGAGCAAGAGTTTCTTCACCCGATCTTCGTGCAGGAGCAGCGCTTGTTCTTGCGGCACTTTCAGCAGACGGTGTTTCGGTAATTGACGATATCCACTTTATAGAACGTGGTTATGAAGACTTCGACCGCAAGCTGAGAGAACTCGGCGGAACAATAGAAAAATGTGATGCTGATGCTGACATTCAGAAATTTACACTGAAAACAGCGATCGTATGATATGAATTGAATATGAATAAAAAAGATTCTCAAGGCAGAACCCTGAGAATCTTTTTTTATTCATGGGAAATTGCGTTTTTCTCTTAAATAATGGCTTCGATCGAAAGATTATGTTCCCTCGAAAGATCCAGATAATGATTTCCGCAGCGTATCATAGGTTTTGAAAGGTTCAGCTTGTTTATGAGAACGACATCCCCTTCTGCACCGTTAGACAGCCTGACGCGGTTGTTCATGTAGGTGTTTACGATATATTCAAGGAAAATAAGTATCAGCTCAGGATCGTATTTCTGAAGTCCCTCATTTTCAAAAATCTCAATAACCTTAAACGGGCAGAGCGGTCCGCGGTAAACACGGGGGCTGGTCATTGCATCATAGACATCGGCTATTGAGACAATACGCGCATATCTGTCAATTTCGTTATGAGTCAGTCCAAAAGGATATCCTGAACCGTCACAGCGCTCGTGGTGCATGAGGGCGGCATTCAGCACATGTTCATCCAGATCAAGAGCCTGCAGGATATTGAAGCCTTCTACGGAATGGGTTTTAACCAGTGAATACTCCTCGTTGGTTAGCTTTCGCGGCTTTGTAAGGATTTTTACTGGTATCTTCAGCTTTCCGACATCGTGTAAAAGCCCTGCAAGCGTAAGAATACGGAGTTCTTCGCCGGACATTCCGAGCCATTTCCCGAATACATTACAAATGAGTGATACGTTAAGGGAATGAGCATAGGTCGGATCGTCAAAATCACGCATATTGTGAAGCATATCGAAAACGTGTATACCGGAAGGGTTTCCGGACAGAAGCCGGTCTGTGTTTTCGAGAAGCTTGTCAGTGTCACTTACGTTTTTGGTAACAAGGTCGTTAATAGCTCCCCGGAATTCTTCCAACGACTGATTGAACTCAGCATTGAATTTCTTGAATTCGGGAGAAGCCTTTATCTGCTCGGAATAAGAAGGAAGCCTTCTGGGCCGTTTGGGCTTAGGGGCTTTTAATATTTCCTCCTCTTCATCATCCTTACCGTCGCGTATCCGTACCGACAGTACAGAATAGTATTCGAGCTTGGTGATGATCTTATTTGTCAGTTCGCCCCCTTTGGCAATGATAAGCTGGTTATTGTATGAATATACATCCTCGTCGGTTATCATCCCGGGGCTTAAATTCTGGGTCAGAACCCTTGACATAGTTGACCTCCCTTTTTGCTGAGTCATATATATCAATTTTAAAAAATATGGGGAAAAAGTCAATGAATTGTGGGCTTGTTTCGTATTTTATGCACAAATCACGTTACAATACAGTGCCCAACCCGATGATGCCGAATACAGAGTTAAGTAGATAAAGAACGGCTTTGACGATTCCGATTGGGACAGATATCTGTCAGAACTCAATAACCGTAAACTGGACAGATACCTTGAAATATATCAAAAATACTTTGATAAATGGCTTGACTATTAAATGAAAGAATGTTAGAGTGAACATATATATCTAAATCAAATACGAATTTCTCTTATTCAGAGTGATGGAGACACAAAGGGTCTGTGAAGTCACGACAACCACCGGAGTGATTACCGGCAGGTGCCAACCTTGAGCGAATTTTTATCGAACAATAAGAGGATTTGATTTATCAGTATCGAGTCCGCTTTTGTTCATACAGAAGCGGTTCTTTTATTTTAAAGACCATTTACAGGGTGAAAGGAGTTATATGGAAAAAAGATTATTTACATCAGAGTCAGTAACAGAAGGACATCCCGATAAAGTCTGCGATGCGATTTCGGATGCGATCCTTGACGAATGCATTAAGCAGGATCCTATGAGCCGTGTTGCCTGCGAGACAGCAACATGTACAGGATTTGTCCTTGTTACGGGTGAGATCACAACAAAGGCTTACGTTGACATCCAGAAGGTTGCCCGTGATACCATCAAGGAGATTGGCTATACAAAATCCGAGTACGGTTTTGACGGAAATACCTGTGCTGTTCTTGCAGCAATTGATGAGCAGTCAGGCGATATCGCAATGGGTGTTGATAACGCTCTTGAAACAAAGGCTGATCTTAAGGCTCTTGAAAATAATATGACTGATGCTGAGATCGGTGCCATCGGTGCCGGTGACCAGGGTATGATGTTCGGTTATGCTACAAACGAGACTGAAGAGTACATGCCTTATCCGATTTCTATCGCACACGCACTTACACGTCAGCTTACAAAGGTAAGAAAAGACGGTACTCTTAAATATTTAAGACCTGACGGAAAATCTCAGGTATCCGTAGAGTACGATGAGAACGGCAAGCCGAAGAGACTTGAGGCTGTAGTTCTTTCAACACAGCACGATCCCGATGTGACTCAGGAGCAGATCCACAAGGATATCAAGAAGTATGTCTTTGATCCGGTTCTTCCTGCTGAGCTTATTGATGACAAAACAAAGATCTATATCAATCCTACAGGACGTTTTGTTATCGGCGGACCTCACGGTGATGCAGGTCTTACGGGAAGAAAGATCATCGTAGACACCTACGGCGGATATGCACGTCACGGCGGCGGAGCTTTCTCAGGAAAGGACTGCACAAAGGTTGACCGTTCGGGTGCTTATGCTGCAAGATATGTTGCAAAGAACCTCGTTGCAGCAGGTCTTGCAGATCAGGTTGAGATCCAGCTTTCATATGCTATCGGTGTTGCAGAGCCTACTTCTGTAATGGCTGATACATTTGGCACAGGTAAGCTCTCAGATGAGAAGATAACAGAGATCATCAGGGAGAACTTCGACCTTCGTCCGGCAGGTATCATCAAGATGCTTGACCTTAGACGTCCTATCTACAAGCAGACCGCAGCTTACGGTCACTTCGGCAGAACAGACGTTGAACTCCCTTGGGAGAAACTCGACAAAGTCGAAGAACTTAAAAAATATCTCTAAGAAGCAGTAAAAAGGCTGTCACTTCGCGGTGACAGCCTTTTTTTTCACGCTTTAGTGTGGTATAGTATATAGTATCTAACTAGTGGTGTGGAACCTGAAAGGGGAATTTTAATGAAAAAGAAGTTGCTGTATCTGGAGGAGAATCTGGAGGAGATCCTCATGGTACTGTTGCTGACGGGAATGGTACTGATAATGGGGATACAGGTCTTTTCGAGATATGTTCTTGGCATGTCTTTGTCGTGGTCGGAAGAGATAACACGATACCTTTTTATCTGGTCAGCGTTCATGAGCGTCAGCCTCTGCACAAGAAAGTGCATATCCATCAAAATAGACCAGTTTATAAAAATATTCAGCAAACGGGGAGAGGCAATGTTTAAGGTGGTAAATCTGCTGCTTTCACTTGTCTTCTTCATCTATCTTATTCCGTTTTCGTTTAAGTATCTCAGAACAACGATAGAAAGCGGACAGGTAAGTCCTGCCTGCTCAATTCCCATGTATTTTATACAGTCAGCTCCTCTGATCTGCTTCAGTCTGACATCCATAAGACTGCTGCAGAGACTCTTTATAAATATGGAGATCGTTCTCGGAAGAGACGTTAAGCCTATGGAAGAAGGCAGCCTCGCAGAGTCGATCACCGAAACTGTTGAGGATTTAGAGGAGGATAAAAAATAATGTCGGTACTGTCTGTATTTATAATATTCATACTATGCCTGCTCATTGCGATACCTATCTCGATATCACTGGGTATCGTTGCAGTGCTTCCGGGAGCTTTTGACCCTTCATTCACGGCGAGCGGAAGTTATGTGATCAGGTCGATGCTCGGCGGAATAGACAGCTTCCCACTGCTTGCGGTTCCAATGTTCGTGCTTGCAGGAATAATAATGGCACAGGGAAAAATCTCAAAGAAGCTTTTTGACGTATTTGCTTTCTTTCTGGGAAAGAGAACAGCGGGTATCCCCTGCGCGGTAGTCATTACCTGTCTTTTCTTCGGAGCGATATCGGGTTCCGGCCCGGCTACCGTTGCTGCAGTAGGTTCGATGACCATCCCTTTTCTTTCGGAACTGGGTTACGATAAAAAATTCTCAACGGCCCTTGTTGCGGTTGCAAGCGGACTGGGTGTTATCATTCCGCCCAGCATACCTTTCATCATGTTTGCAATGGCATCGGGAGAGTCGGTAAGTGACCTCTTTCTTGCCGGTATAGTACCGGGACTTCTGATAGGCATACTTCTTATGATCTATTCGTTTGTTTACTGCAGGATAAAGGGTGAGGACAAGGAGAAGATAAACAAAAAAGTCGGAGAGCTTCATGAGAGAGGTTTCTTAAAGGTTTTCGGCGACGGATTTTTTGCTCTTCTGAGTCCGGTTATCATTCTCGGCTGCATATATTCAGGTATCGCTTCACCTACGGAAGCGGCTGTAATATCGGTTTTCTATGCCCTTATCATAAGTATCTTCGTTTATAAAACGCTTAAGATACGTGATATATGGAAACTTCTAAAAGAGTCACTCCATACCTATGCACCTATTCTTTTCATACTTGCTGCATCGACAGCATTCTCAAGGGTGCTCACACTTATGCAGGTTCCGCAGACCATAAGCGAGTGGATACTGGGACATTTTACAAACAGTATAATACTTCTGCTGGTTATCAATATCTTCCTGCTCATTGTTGGAATGGTCATGGATACCACGCCGGCAATACTTATACTGACACCGATACTTTTACCGATAGTTACGGCAACCGGAATGAATCCGGTACATTTTGCGGTAATGATGGTTGTAAACTTAGCGATTGGATTTGTAACTCCGCCTATAGGCGTAAACCTTTTTGTTGCAAGTTCGCTTACTGAGGTTCCGATCATGGAGATTTCCAAGAAGGCAATGCCTATGATAATCATGTTCCTTATAGCGTTGCTCATAATAACTTTTGTGCCGGGCGTAAGTCTCTGCCTGCTCGGAAAATAAGGGGTTAATGATGAAAAAGAAGATAATTGCACTGATCATAGCGGCGGCAGCTTTATCCTGTTCCGGCTGCGCCTCCGCTTCGGAGGAGACAGTCCAGCGTTATGCATGGCCTCTGGGAACTTCGAGCCCGGAGGATACCGTCACACAGATATATGCCGAAAACTTTGCGGAGGAAGTATCTGCTTTAAGCAACGGCCGTATGAAAATCCAGGTTTATCCAAACAGCGTGCTGGGTGGTGACAGGGAACTTCTGGAGTCCTGCAAGGACGGGGATATTCCCTTTGTTGTACAGAATACTGCCCCTCAGGTAACATTTATGCCTGATATTGCAGTCTTTGATATGCCCTGTGTATATGGTAATATAGAAGATATAAGGACGGCGATCGATGACGAGAGTTTCATTAATAAAATCTCTGCGGTCTACAGGGATGCAGGCTATGAACTCTTAGGTTATGCGGATCAGGGCTTCAGGGTAATGTCCACAAACAGGGAAGTCAGAGCTATAGGGGATTTCAAAGGTCAGAAGATCAGGACTATGGAGAATTCCTATCATCTTGCTTTCTGGAAGGAGATAGGTGCCAATCCGACACCGATGACATTCTCAGAAGTTTATATCGGACTGCAGCAGGGTACGATCGACGCACAGGAAAATCCTTATGAGGTAATAGTTTCCAACAAACTCTATGAGCAGCAGGATTATGTGATTGAGACAAACCATCTTCCCCATCTCATAAGTCTCATTGTAAGTGATGAATTCATGCAGGGACTTCCGGAAGAGGACAGGGAGATCATCAGGGAAGCTGCCGCTAAGGCAAAGGAGTTTGCAAGGGAACAGTCAGATGAGAGAATTGCTTCGAGAGTACAGATAATAGAGGACTCGGGAACAAAGATAATTACACCGGATGATGATCTCAGGGCGGAGATAAAGGAAAAATGCCGTCCGGTTTATGATGAGATCAAGGCAAATATCGATCCCGAACTCGCAGAAGCATATCTTGCGGGAGCAAAATAAAAAAGAACGATAGATATTTAAGAAGAGTGCATATGGAGAATAATTATAAATCTCTACGATTCAGGGTAATACTGCTCTTTTCGCTGATCATTTTTTTACTTACAATATTTATAACGGCAGTGCCTTTGCGAAGGTCGCTGGACTCACTCAGGACGAGCTTTTCCGATCTTATGACATCGGGCACGGGACAGCTTGGTTCCAATCTTGACGAAAATTTTGAGTGGGTTGAAAAGACAGCTTCACTGATGTTTGCGGATCCGATCGTCTATGAATATGATCCTATGAAGGGGTATTATACAGACTATCATAAGCTGCAGATCGAGAAGCAGATATATGAGAGCATTGAGCAACTGGGGATAATGGGAAATTATGTGGATTTCGGCGTTATCTACAGTAATGGGGATCGTGTGGGCTGGATATCCGAAAATCTTGCGTCGAGTTATATTAACGGCGGAATGTATGACGATTTTGCTTCCTGCATTACGAATGAAACGGATGGAAGCGGATGGTCATTCGGACATAACGGTAATTATGATAAATTCTATTACGTAAAGAGAGTCAATGAACACGCGCTTATCATGATATCGTTTTATTCATCGGAGATAGACGAGTATTTCAGGATATCCGATAAGGTCAGCGATGAGATCACGATTTCCCTTGTCGATGATAATGATGAGGTTCTTTATTCGAATGACGATCTTACGATTGGAATGAAGCTGGATAGGGAGATTGCGAATCTTGCTTCGAAAGATACCGACAGCACGAAGTTCGATAAAAACCATATAGTAACTACCTGCCGCTGTAAGAACGGCTGGAGGCTTGTCTGCTCGATACCTCAGGAGATAATTAATTCAAGAACTGTACGGGTGCAGCATTTCACACTGATCTTTGCGGCGCTTAGCTGTATTGTTTTCCTGATCATCGCAAACCTCCTCTATTTCAGGCTTTCGAGACCATTTGAAGGAATGATGACGGATCTTAACAGACAGGCTAATTATGACAGTCTTTCGAATGTCTTAAACAAAGGGGCTTTTGAGGCAGAGTCCAAAAAGCACATAGAAAGGCTGAAAAGCGGTGACTGTATTGGATTTCTCATGATAGACATGGATAACTTCAAGCAGATAAATGATAACCTCGGACATGAATACGGTGATGAAGTCATTCAGAGACTTGGCGGTCTTTTAAGGGAAATGTCAAGCAATGACAATACGATAGGCCGTCTGGGAGGAGATGAATTTGCTGTTTATTTTGATCTGTCCAAGGTCAGTATAGTTTCGGCAGAGAGACAGATGCATGATTATGTGGATCAGCTTATTTATAATTTTTCCGCAAAATTTTCGGAAGAGCACAGACGTTTCGGACTTTCGCTCAGCTGCGGAGCGGTAGTGGCAGCATATTCCGTTGATTATGATGAACTTTACCGTCAGGCTGATGATACCATGTATCAGTCAAAGAGAACGGGAAAAAATAAGGCAACCTATAAACTCATTGTAAAGGAAAACGATTGATGGGATTGAAAAAGATTTATATAATCCCCATTCTGGCCTTAAGTGTTCTGACGGCATGTTCACTGGCTGATTTTAAAAATCTCAGGACGCCGGCAGAGCTCGTATATGAGGAAAAGACCGCGGAAGTGGGTTTTTCGTGGTGGGGGACTGAAGAAAGACACAGAGATTATATTGAGGGACTTGAGAAATTCAAGCGGCTCAATCCTGACATAAAAGTGGATGTCAGTTATGGAGTATGGGACGGTTTTGAAAAGCGGAACAGGATTGCCATGGTTTCCAAAACCGCCGCTGATGTCATGCTCATAAATTATTCGTGGCTTGATAAATATTCGGCGGACGGCGAGGGCTATTATGACCTGAGCACTCTTTCGGATTACATCGATCTTGACCAGTTCAGTGAAGAGGATCTGTCTTACGGAACGAGAAACGGGAAACTGAATGCTATTCCAATAGCTTACAATACTACTCTGTTTTTTTATAATGAGTCGATATACAACAGGTATGATCTGGAAATCCCGCAGAGCTGGGAGGATCTTTTTGCGGCAGCGGAAGTTATGGGTAAAGATGGTATTTACCCTATGGGAATGGTTAAGAAGCAGTTCTTCCTTACAATGGCGGCACATTATGAGCAGGAGAGCGGACAGAGGATCATTTCGGAGGATGGTAAATTAAACCTGGATGCCGAAGGTGCCGGGGCGATGCTGGAATTTTACAAGAAACTGGTAGATGCCAGAGTGATAAAGCCGGTGGACAGTTTCGAGGCCAACAGTTTTCTGAATGGGGAAACTGCGGGAATAGCAAGCTGGTTTAACGATGGAGTTAAATACGGCAAGTTCCTCGATTCCAAAGGTGAGAAAGTAAGGTGCGGCCCGCTGCTGGGTATTAAGAGAAAAGACTATCGCGGATGGTATAAAAAGCCTGCAACTCTGTATGCGATGAGCAAAGGAACCATGCATCCGCAGGAATCGGCGCGGTTAATGGAGTATCTGCTCAATGATGAAGATTTTGCAAGAATACAGGGAATAGAAAAGGGATTTCCCATAAGCCGCAAGGCAGACAGGATTGTGCAGGAGTACTGTAATATTCCGGAGTATTCAATTGAGGCTCATGACATTATCAGAGCGGGCAGCAGTAAGCTGGAGATAATGCCGTCCCAGATGGAAAATGCGAATCTGATAGATGCTTTTTGCGAAGCTGCCGATAAGTATGTTTACAGGGAAGGCGATTTGAATACCTGTGCCTCAGAGATGATAAATTCGTTCAGGGAAGCACTTGAATAAGGAATGTGAGGATGAAGGATATGGAATTTAAGCTTCACAGTGAATATAAACCTACCGGTGATCAGCCGCAGGCAATTGAAAAACTGATAGAAGGCTTCAGGGAAGGAAACCAG
>CAJORC010000071.1 GCA_905236615.1 uncultured Lachnospiraceae bacterium | reverse complement strand
TTACAATAACCATTAGCATTGAATAAAACGGACTTTTGGTGAAAAAGTCCGTTTTTACGCGTATGGGTGTGTTATATTTTCAAGGTGTAAAGAAATGAGGAAAATTGACGTAATTCTTACTTCCTTGATACACGGTACCTATTTATAATTTTTTTAACTGATCAAGAAACAAATTCACAGCCGAATTGAATATCTTATATTTTTTCCATATAACAACTCCGGGATCCAACACTATGTCGGTAATTGGTATATATTTAAGTGCACTATCCCCGGTTGTATTTATCAAATCTATAAACCCTATTGCATATCCGACTTTATTTTCTACAAAAAGCGAAGCATTGTATATCAGATTGTAAATTGTCACTATATTCATATCTGATAATCTCGGGTCTGAAGCAAAGATATTCACTGCTTCGCGTGGGATTATTAATGGAATATCCTTTAGTTCGGATATAGATATTTCTTTTCTAAGTGCCAAAGAATCATCCTTCCTCACCAGGATACCGAGTCTGTCTTTCGAAGGTAATGGAATGCCTTGGTACAATTCTTTATCATAATCATTAAATATAAGTACAGCATCCAAAAGTCCGTTGTTCAGCTGCTCCATGAGATCAGTAGTATCACCACTTGTGATATAAAAACGGACATCCGGATACGATTTGTGTATAGCACCGGCAATCTTTGAAATGTAACGGAAAGCCAATGATTCACCGGCTCCTATATGTATCTCACCTGAAATAATATTGTGTGCCTGTCCGATTTCACTCTCAGTAATCTGCATAAGTCTGACCATTTCTTCAGCCCGTCGGCGGAGTATCATACCTTCCTCGGTTAGTTTTATCTTTCTGTTTCCTCTGTCAAAAAGTTTAGCACCTAACTCATCTTCAAGATCCTTTATCTGCCTTGATAATGCCGGCTGGGAAACGTGTAATGCTTCTGCTGCAGCGGAAATATTACCTTCTCGTACTATGGCAAGATAATACTCCATGATGCGTATGTCCATATCACTCACTCCTTTCTATGCATTTTTAGCATAGATATGTATATGTTATAAGTATTTGATCATATTAAAATCTGCCTCTATAATGTAGACATGAATAAAATTATAATAAAAATTCTTATTCAGCACAAACTCATGAATGTAGTTGTAATTGTAAACACGAAAATGATTGGTATCAGTAAACTCAATAGTGTATAACGCATGGAGGTAGAAAATGAAAAATAAACTTTTAGCAGTATTGATGGTTACAGTATTGGCACTATCTACAACAGCTTGCGGAAGTCAATCATCGGAAGTAAGAAGTTCAGATGATTCTGATCCTGCAGCAGTTGTTGAATCGGAATCATCTGATGGAACAGAGCAGGAAGCTTCAGAGGCAGCTGCCTCAAGTGAAACGGGAGTACAGGCATCACAGCAGGCAGACCTTACTCTTGCAGAGCGAGTTTCGGATGAAGAAGATCATTATATCTTTGAGCTTAGGGATGATGTAACAAGAGAAAAAGTATATTATAGAACACGTTACGGTATAGAAATCGCGGCAGATCTCTATCGTCCTAAGGATTTTGATGAAACCAAAAGCTATGCTGGAATCGTAATCGGCCCTCCTTTTGGTGGCGTTAAGGAACAGGGACCCGGAGTTTATGCCAACGAACTTGCATCAAGAGGATTCGTTGCATTAGCATTTGACCCGGCATATCATGGTTACAGCGGTGGTGCACCACGCTATACAGGATCTTCATCGACTTATGTCGAAGATTTTAGCGCAGGTGTAGATTATCTTGGCAGTTTAAGCTATATCGACAGAGACAGAATAGGGGCACTTGGTATATGTGCATCCGGAGGATTTGCCATTTCAGCCGCATCTATGGACTCTCGTATCAAGGCAGTAGTGACAAGTGCTCTATATGATATTCCAAGCTTAATGAATGGAACCACCGGAGAAGCTCGTAAGGAAGCATTGGATCAGGCAGCACAGCTCCGTTGGAAGAGAGTAGATACAGGTGAGGCAGAATGGCAGAAAAACTATCCTGAAGAACCTATGGATCATATTCCTGAAGATCGTCAGGGAAATGACGCAGAGTTTTTTGAGTTTTACGGCACAAGCAGAGGCTGGCATTACAATGCTTTAGGTAACATAACCGGAGAATCACAGCCTGATATGATGACATTGCCAGTAACAGGACATGTAGATGAGCTTAATAAACCACTACTTATGATAACCGGTGACGTAGCTCATAGCCGTGCATTTACAGAAGACATTTATAACAAAGCATCAGAACCAAAAGAAATGGTTGTTGTAGAAGGCGCAAGACATATCGATCTTTATGATGATGTAACAAAGATTCCATTTGACAAAATTGAGAGTTTTTATAATGAAGCCTTTTCAAACTAAGATCCACATAAAAATATAATAAAGAACGTTATAGAACAGGGCGTATAAATCATATGGTTTATGCGCCTTTTTCTTTTACCTAAACTCCCATGCACGGCTTACGCCGTGCTCCACCATAAATGAAAGTGAATTACTCCGCAGCTCCGCTGCTTCCGTAATTCCC
>CAJORC010000070.1 GCA_905236615.1 uncultured Lachnospiraceae bacterium | reverse complement strand
GGGGCGTCGGATGTGCATAAGAGGTTGCAAGAACGGCATATGTAGCACTGGAACATTGTTGTGACAAAAATCAGATATTCAGAGTAAAGTGTCACTTTGAGATTGGGGCTGAGCGGCAGCTGTAAATTTTTTTACCAGGCGGTTATACATCACTAATCAGGAGTAGAGATATATGAAAGCACCATTTAGTAATTCATTTTATGAGAATCATCAGGATGATGAATACATGGATGACTTTGATTATGGGCGCATCCAGGAAAAAAGAGAACTTGCTGCCATTATGTTTGAGGATATGCTCAGCAAGGAAAAAGGAAATGTGGTCGCACCGGATACTACAGGAGTGGACTTTTTCTTTCTGATGGACTTTATCACACCTGATCTGTTCAATGATTTTGCACTTATCGAGCAGGATTTTCTCAAGAACTGCAGGGGCAGGCTCGATGAGTTTCAGAAAGTGGGATGGTATGGAGAAAAGTCTTTTAGAACAACCAGACCGCTTTATGCTATGCAGAACAATGTGCTCAGACTTATCTATAATGGTGCAAAGATCGGAGATGATTACTGCATTGAGCTGATCAGGAATCTGTATAAGGTTTATCACAAAAAGGAGTACAAGCAGCTTAAGCGATTCAGCAGGATCAATCCGGATGAAATCTTCTCTTTATCGGAAGATGAGTTCGCGGACAGCGATTATCCTTCTATTGGAAGAATCATGGGTATGTGTCAGTTCATGGGAATTGAACTTCATGAAAATTGCTCTTTTATGTATAAACTTCTGAATAATAGAAGAGAGGATTTTCTTGCAGAAGAAGACGAATCGACAGAATATGAAATGTTCGACGTGGAGCTTTTCAATGAATGCAGCGAGCAGGTAGATGAATGGCTGTCTGAGCAGTCAAATAAGGGGCTTTCGTATAGAAAGATCAATCAGAAGTATTGGGAGACTTCCGTATTTGTCGGATATTGTATGAGGCAGCAGGGATATGTGGATATCTATCCGCAGTTGTGCATCGAAAACAATATGGGACTCAGGATGCAGATGATCCGTACTTTGGCGGTGCTCAAGTCCTGGAAGCCAAAGCGGGAATTTACTTTTGAAGAAGTACAGTTATACACCAATATTTATGACCTTTCAGCTGCGCTTACTGATGTTGCAGACAGTTTTGATTATGAAGCCGGATATCTTATAGGGGATGAAATTGATGAGATAGATGTTGAGGAAGCCCTGTTTAATCCTGCAAATATGACAGTCAATGTCAGAAAAAAGCCGGAAGATAACCCTAAGAAGCCGATTACAAATGTGGCTCCGGTTAGTAAGGGTGATGTAAGTGCAGAGGATTATCTGGCAGAGATAGCTGAACTGCGTAAAAGACTTAATGAGAAAGAGCAGGAGAACAAATATCTTCGTGAGCAGTACAGGAATACCAGACATTCAGCAGAGGAAACAGAGGGGCTTGTTAAAAAGTATGAAGCTGAGCGGGATGAACTGATTGCACTCCGTGAGTATGCGTATAACTCTGAGCACGAGGATGATATTGTCGAGGAAGATAAGCTTCCCGATATGGAAAAAGCCATTGCTGACAGGAAAATAGTAATCATAGGCGGTCACGTCAACTGGCAGAACAAGCTCAAGCAGATATTCCCGGAATGGTTCTTTGTTCATACTGATGCATATAAGACGGTCAATGCCGGGATGCTTGAAGGCAGGGAAAAGGTTTATTTTTTCACGGATTACATTAACCATATCAGCTATAAGAAATTCATAGCTATTGTCAGGGAAAAGAATATCCCGTTTGGATATATCGGAAGTCAAAATATAAAAAACGTGATATCGCAGATATATCAGGAGATGGGGAGATAAGGAAGCGATGAATTATATACTACGAAAAATAACGCCGGAAGATGATCCTGCTGTTGCAGCACTTGTCCGGGACAATCTGAAGAAATTTAGTCTTGATATCCCAGGGACGGTTTATTTTGATGAGGGGCTGGATCACCTTAGTGGTTTTTATAATAGCGGTGTTTGCAAGTATTTTGTAGCAGAGGCAGAGGGCAAGATCATAGGTGGGATAGGCTTTGCTCCTTTTACTCCTATGAAGGATACTGCCGAGCTTCAGAAATTATATCTGGCTGATGAAGCAAAAGGAAACGGTATTGGATATGAGCTGATTAACTTTATCGAAGGTAAGATGAGAAAGGCAGGCTTTAAGCAGTCATATCTGGAGACACACAATAATCTTCAGGCGGCGATTCATATATACGAGAATAGCGGATATCACGAGATAGAACGCCCGAAGGAAGTTGTACATAGTACAATGGATAGATTTTTCTTGAAAGGACTTTGAGGGATAGAGGATAAGTTATGAGCGTAAATGAAAAAGACTGGAAATTGTTTAGAAAAAAGCTGCCTGAATGGCAGGAAAGCTATATGGAAAAGCTGGTAGAGGAATATATTGATATTCTTAATGGTGATGGACTTGCCTCAGATAAGTATTGGGCTCTTGAAAAAAGGGTTAAGTCTGATAAGAAGAATCCGGGGGTTTTGATGACCGACATCAGTAGGTCGAACTTTTTAGGACTTCTCACATCTCTTATAGGCTACAAAGTCATTTCGCTTGAAGATCTTGATGGATTCAGTGAAGAGACGAAAGAAGCTGTTAAAAATATTGCGGGTAGATGGAATAATTGACTTATGAGTAAGCATAAAATGATAAACGGCAAGTTGCTTCAGATGAATAAGAGCTACAGCCAGCTTAAAAACAAGCAGATTTATGAGGCGTGCGGAGAAAGCGAACGCGCTGCGTACGGAAAGCAACTCCTTAATTTCTTGGAAGATAAGCTGACAGCAGAATTTGGAAAGGGATTTAAGGCCGCAAATTTGCGAAATATGAGACAGTTTTATCTTACATTTCAAAATCGCAACGCAACGCACTGCGTAGCGAATTGAGTTGGACGCATTATCGTAGCCTTATGCGCGTTGAAGATGAAGCAGCGAGAAATTTTTATCTTGAGGAAACTGCAAAATGTGGCTGGAGTTCAAGACAGCTGGATCGTCAGATTAACTCGTTTTATTACCAGAGAATCCTGGCAAGCAAGGATAAAATAAGTGTAGCTGCTGAGATTGATACGTTAGAGCCTAAGCCGGAATATGAGAAGATAATCAAGGATCCATATGTCTTGGAGTTTTTGGATCTTCCCGCTAATGAGCATTTTTATGAGTCAGAGTTAGAGCAGGCTCTTATAGATCATCTGCAGAAGTTCTTGCTTTTATACGAACCCTATGTTTATATGAACTTTTCAGGAGGGCAACCGCTTTTTTACAGTATTCCAGCCTGAAAAAGTTCGTATAAAAATGATTGATGATGTAAAGACTTTACAGTATTTAGCTGGTTTTAAGAGGTATTCAACTGAGCGTGTCATAAAATCATTAGTTGGAGAATTAACTGAAAATGAAAAATGGTCTGTAAAGGGAAAATAGCTTGGGGAATGCTGGCATAATGATTGTTGTGTATCGGAGCATTTGAATAGCCTTAGATGTGGCAAGCCTGAAGTGGATGAGGGTCTTGAGAAGATGAGGCTTCTTATCCAATCAGAAAAGGTTCAGAATGTGCTGAAGCAGATCAGTATTATGTAATAACAGTTTGATAGAAATGATCAGGTGTACATTAGGAAAAGAAATAAAAGAAAATGATTAAAAAGGGAATTAGAATTGCTCTTACGATAATACTTACGTTTGTAGGAATCCTGTTAATATTGGGGATGATAATAAAATATGAAATGTCATGGAAGATTACAGATGTAGGGCTCGAAGAGTCTCCGGAGGGAAAATATAGCGTTCTTTTTCAATCGATTGGAGAAGCTGACTGGCCTTTCGGTTATTCTCATGCCAAAGTAACTGTCAAGGACGGTGACCAGATCATAGAATCATTCCACGAGGATATAGCCGATGATGGTGTACAGTTCCGACCCGAAAACTATTCAGTGGAGTGGATGAAGTATGGGGTTGTGATTAATTTTATGGGCAGTGAGCAGCCGGACAGAGAAGTCGAGATATTATATGATGGACGGGATTCTTTTGCAGGCTATTCCGATGAAGAAATCGAGGATATCTTGAAAGACCGATATGGAATAGATAAGGTTGATAAGATCACTAAGGATAAAGACGGATATGCTATCAGAGCTGACGGCATTGATTTTCGTGCTGATACAGGACTGGCTTTGCATGACGATTATCAGCAGGAAGTCTTTAAGGCAGTAACTGATGAACTGTTCCCGGAGAGGTTTAATAGAAGCGTGGAATGGGATATTAAAGAAGGGGAAGATCCTTCCGACCTTATATATTTTCCAATCATATCCATGAATGGTTCTGGCACTCAGGACATTAATCCCTATTGTGATGATATTTGTGAATGGCTTGATGTATGCTTTGAGCGGCTTCCGTACACAAAAGCGAAGAATATGTATGACGCAACCGGAATTATCGCTGTAGCACCTGGATATGAGCAGGTGAGATTAGACTTTAATGGTATGCTTAGGCTGGAGCACTATTCAGAAGACAGGGTCGAATTTTACAATGATTTGTATACCTTTATAGTACGTTACTTAAATCATGAATATACCGCTTTCGGAGGACCGGTGACCATGGTCTCTTCAGATAGCGAATCTGCTGATGAGATAGAACAAATTGATGAGGTAGATGAGATAACTGATGATGTAATAAAACAGTGGGCCACGTATGACTATGAAGTAGCATATGATTTTCCTGATGGGAGGGAGTATGCTCTTGTGCCTGTAGACCGTGCACTGGGAAGTAGTTTCTACGTTCTGTTGGAATTTAATAAGAAGGGGGATTCTGACAGCGCGGAGCTCATAAACTCGGATCCTTTCGACCAACATGGAGGAGAAGCGAGGTTCATTTCATTTATAAATGACGGTAAGATTGGTTTTGCTGCTTTATCGTATTCGGGAGGTAGCGAGGGGATGCTGTTCGAGACATTTGACGGGGGAAAGAGCTTTCAGGAGATAATTCTTCCATCACCTAAAATAGAACTTCCGACGGGTGAGTATTATAATCCTTTTGTAATGCCAGAAGAAGTCTGGGAAGAATCAGGTACAATTTATTTAAAGATCAGTCAGGGATCTGACGGCGATCACCACAGTGAAGCACTTGGAGGTGCACGTACTGTAGGCATTTATGCTTCAATAGACGAGGGAAAGTCTTTTGAGTTTGTACGGGAAGAAGCAGAGTAATCCAGTATGATTAAAACTCGTAAGCCACACCAAAAAACCACTCGAATGCCAATTCGAAATTGTAATCCCCTACAACTTCAGTTATAATCAATAACAGAAGTAATTGATGCGGTCATTTTGAGGTCAACGTGACCGCAAAATGACCACAAAAAAGAGAGAAAATAGAAGTAATAGAAATAAACAGTACGGAAGTGAACTGTTTCCGGCAAACAAATGCACATTATGTAATGTAAACCAATTTGGAATAACAGAGCTGGAATAGTAAATAAAAAAAGATGGCAATCCGCAATCCCTTGATTTTACTTGGGGTTACGGATTTTTTTGTTCGCTTTTATGACACAAGTTTGACGTAAAAATAAAAGGTATTTTCTCAGTGGCT
>CAJORC010000069.1 GCA_905236615.1 uncultured Lachnospiraceae bacterium | reverse complement strand
TGAACTTGTAGTCGAACTTGCCCTTGATGGACTCGTCGTACATGTCGTGAGGTACGGAGTTGTTGATATCAAGGAGTGTTACAGCATCATCTGAAACAACTTCTCCGATGAACTCCGAAAGTGTTCCGTAGATATCAACTTCGCAGGATACAGGGATTCCCTGTGCTGCAAGACGGCTGTTTACATAGCAGGGAACGAAACCAAACTGTGTCTGGAATGCAGGCCAGCACTTTGTTGTCAGTGTCACATATTTTCTGTAGCCCTTATGCTTTTCAACCCAGTCTTTAAGTGTAAGTTCATACTGTGCAAGTTTCGGGAGCACTTCAGGTATCTTATTTCCTGCTCCGAGGTCTTTCTTCATATCCTCAACAACTTCAGGGATACGGCTGTCACCCTCATGATTTTTGAATGACTCGAAAAGATCGAGTTCGGAATTCTCTTCTATCTCAACGCCTAAATTGTAGAGCTGCTTGATAGGAGCATTACATGCAAGGAAGTTCATCGGACGGGGACCGAATGAAATAATCTTTAAGTTCTGTAATGCATAAGCTGCCTTTGCAACAGGAAGGAATTCATGGATCATGTCCGCACAGTCTTCAGCATCGCCTACCGGATACTCGGGGATATATGCGCGGGTATTTCTGAGCGCAAGGTTGTAGCTTGCATTGAGCATTCCGCAGTAGGCATCTCCTCTGCTGTCAAGAAGTCCGCTCTGGGCTTCTTCTGCTGCTGCGCAGAACATTTTCGGTCCGTCAAAGTGTTTTGCAAGAAGTGTCTCTGATATCTCAGGTCCGAAGTTTCCGAGATAAACGCAAAGAGCGTTACAGCCGGCTTTTTTGATGTCATCAAGTGCATTGACCATATCGATCTCGCTCTCGATTATTGTGATAGGACACTCATAAATATCATTCTTGTCGTATTTTTCCGAATATGCTTTTACAAGTGCTTCTCTTCTGTTTTTTGAAAGCGGTGCGGGAAAACAGTCACGGCTGACTGCTACGATACCTATCTTTATCTCCGGTGTGTTATTCATTCTGTTCATTTTTTTATTTTTCTCCTATTCTGTTCTTTTTTTTGTAACGCTTCAGAAGTTACCCTTCAGTAATGGATAGAAACTCTTAAACTTTTGGTAACGAGCCTCATATTTCTCTACGAGGGCAGGATCCGGGTCGACGGTTTCGACTACTTTTACGATCGCCTTTGCAGCTGCTTCGACGTTTTCATAATCGCCGCATCCTACTGCTGCGAGCATCGCGCCTCCCAGTGAAGGTCCCTGCTCATTTTCAATGACATCAACTTTTAAGTTCATGATAGAAGCGGCGAGTTTCTTTGATAAAGCTCCTCTTGAACCGCCTCCGCATATCTTGCTTCTCTCTATCTTAAGTCCGAGTCCTCTTGCAACTTCAAGTGAATCCCTGAGCCCGAACATGATGCCTTCGAGTACCGCAAGGCTCATTTCCTCCCTTGTGGTATCCATGCTCATTCCGATAAAGGCACCTCTTGCGCCCGGATCATTATGAGGTGAACGCTCACCCATAAGATACGGCAGGAAGAATACGTTGTTTTCTCCAAGTCCGCTTATTCTGCCTTCCTCACCTGCATAATCATTTGTCTTAAGAATATCCTCGAACCACCATTTCTTACAGGAAGCCGCACTGAGCATGCATCCCATAAGGTGGAACTTTCCGTCTGCATGGTCGAAAGCGTGAAGTACATTGTTGCTGTCAACCTTGAAATCTTTGCTTGAGATAAAGAGTGTTCCGGAGGTTCCGACAGAAATGTTGCATTCACCGTCACCTACAGTTCCGGTTCCGACAGCCGCTGCCGCATTATCACCTGCGCCTGCGACTACTTTTACATTCTTTTCAAGTCCGAGTTCCTCAGCTATTTCAGCCTTAAGTTCTCCAACCACATCATAGCTTTCGTAAAGTTTCGGCATAACCGACTCATCTATGCCGCAGATATCGAGCATTTCCCTGCTCCAGCATTTATGAGCCACATCGAGCAGAAGCATTCCGGAAGCATCGGAATAATCCGTCGAATGAACTCCCGTCAGCCTGTAATTGATATAGTCCTTCGGAAGCATGATCTTTCTGCTCCTGTCGAAATTCTCCTTTTCATGCTTTTTCATCCAGAGTATCTTCGGAGCGGTAAAGCCCGCAAAAGCGATATTTCCGACATACTGCGAAAGCTTATCCCTGCCTATCTCATTATTGAGATAATCGGTTTCCTCAACAGTTCTTCCATCATTCCAGAGTATCGCCGGACGGATAACTTCATCATTCTCATCAAGCGCCACAAGACCATGCATCTGTCCGCCTGCCCCGATTCCGGCAATTTCCTTTTTATCGGTTTCCGCCGTAAGTTCTTTTATTCCCTTTATAACCGCATCATACCAGTCAACGGGATTCTGTTCCGACCAACCGGGGTGCGGATAAGTTACGGGATATTCTTCCGAAACTATCTTGACTATCGTTCCGTCAGCTTTCATTAACATAAGCTTGACGGCAGAAGTTCCTAAGTCTACTCCTATGTAATTCATCTTCCCTCCTCCTAAATGACGTCGAATGTCCTGTATAATATATACACTTTTATTTAATACCTTTACTAAAGTAACTTTACTATATTCCTTATATGGTATCTAAGTCAATGACTTTGTCCTTATTTCTGAACTTTCGTCAGGTATAACAATTTTGATAAGGGGATTTTGTTGATTTTTTTATATTTCATTTATGAATTTCTCGATAAAATAACTTGCGCCGCCCATCATTCCGGCTTTTTTATAAAAGCGTCCGAGCGTCAGATAGTCCGCATTCCCTTCAAATGGATTCTTCTCTGCTACCATTTCACGAAGCTTTGGAAGATACGGTTCCAGATATTCACTTACAAAGCCTCCGAGAATAATATCGCAGTCAAACATCATACGGATGTTATTTATAGCTACTGCCAGATGACGCAGGACATCATCCCATATCTCAACGTAATCTTTGTCTCCTGCCTTAAGTTCGGCAAAAAATTCCTTCGTCGAAATACCCAGTTCCCTTGTATAGCGGAGAGCCCCGCAATAAGCCTCAAGACATCCGCGTCTGCCGCAGCTGCATTTCAGTCCGCCGGGATGAACTGTCATATGCCCGAACTCTGCACTTCTGTTATTCTCTCCCTGAAAGATCTGTCCGTTAACGTAAAGGGCTCCGCCTATTCCATACTCCAGAAATAGATAGGCAAAGTTCTTATTTTTACCGTTGAAGGCTTCCGCAGCTCCCGCACAGGTTCCATCGTTATCCAGAATCACAGGATAAGCTATCTTTCCGATTATCTCGCTTACCTCAACATTTCTTATATTCAAGGTCG
>CAJORC010000068.1 GCA_905236615.1 uncultured Lachnospiraceae bacterium | reverse complement strand
TTACGCTTATCTTAGAAAACGAAACCGGAAAAAGAAGAACCGCTCATTCAAATATGAAAACTATAAGGGCGGGACTTTCCTGCACACGGAAATTGCGGAGAAGCAGGATAAGAATAATCAGAAAGTCAATGCTGCCAAATATATAAATGAACTGGGATTCATAGAACATCAGTGGGAAATGAAGGATCTGCTCTTTGGCAGATATCCGATGAGTTTCAATGGCTGTGAGATCATAGCAAGCTTTAATGCCCTGAATTTCATGAAGAGGGTTTTGAAACTGAATATCGATCTTCCGGATCTGAGAGACCTTATCTCGGAATACTATGCTGATGGAGCCTGTCTCTCCGGAGAATTCGGAACAGATCCCGCAGCGATAAGGGATTTTTTCATGCGGAATGATTATAAGGTAAGCTACAGCGAAAATCCGGATGATTTTGACAGAATAGCTGCAGACTCCATGGTTTCGATCATGACTATATTTAATGACAGGGATGATGTGGGTAAAATGGTTCATACCCTTTGTGTCACAAAGGAAAAAGGCAAATATACCGCACATAATGCTCCGGGTGTGAGTGGAATGACAAGTGCAAATAACATGAATGAGCTTGTCAGGCGCTGTGGATTTTATGGCGAAAAGGGCAGCGGGGTTTGTATAAGCGGTATAAGAAGATGAAATAGTCAGGGGGATAAAGACTATGATGAACAAAGTAGAAGAAGCTATTGTTTATGCAACTATTTTACATCAGGGAAGAGTTCACAAGATCACAAACATCCCTTTCATACTGCATCCTTTGGAGGTGGCACAGATATTATCAACCATGACGAAGGATGAAGATATGATAACAGCCGGTATACTGCATGATATCGTGGAGGATACGGACGGAAGTCTGCAGGAGATAGAAAAGCGTTTTGGGGAAAGAGTAGCTTTTCTTGTATCATCAGAGTCTGAAGATAAGAAGAATGACAAGAACAAGCCCGCAAGCTGGAAACGTCGTAAGGAAGAGGCACTGAAGGTACTTATAAACAGCGAGGATATCGGAGTCAAGATGGTCTGGCTTGCAGATAAGCTCGCGAATATAAGAAGTCTGGCAAGAATGTATTCTGAACTTGGGGATGGACTCTGGCAGAGATTGGATGAGGGAGATCCCGATGAACAGAAATGGTATTATCAGACTGTTGCGGAGAATCTGGAGCTCACTCTGAATAAGACCGGTGCATTTAAGGAGTATATCAAACATGTAAATTACATATGGCCGGGAACATTTGACTCAGACAAGGCCAGATACAGAAAGTACAGGGAAGTATCCATAGACGGATGCAAACTTCTCGGACGGGGAGCAAAGGGCGAGGTATACCGTTATGATGATGAACTTGTCATAAAAGTATTCAATAATAACAATACCTATCATGATGTGGAGCAGGAGATCGCATTGAGCCGCAAGGCTTTCATTCTTGGAATACCCACCGCTATCTCTTTCGGCATTGTATCTGTCGGGGACAGATATGGCGCAATGTATGAGCTTGTGGATGCGGAAACTGTCTCGGGCTGCATCTCAAGAGATCAGGGACGCGTAGAAGTGTATGCGAAATTAATGGCAGAACTGGCTCATGAGATACATAGCATAGAAGTTACGGATGAGGATATTTTTCCTGACGCTATCGGAAGATGTCTGGAATACATCGAAGGCGGTATAGAACGAGTAGACGAAGAACTTTCGGAACGCTGCAGAAAGCTTATCGAGGCGCTTCCTCCGTCGAACACTCTCGTGCATGGTGATTTCCATACCGGTAATGTGTTTATTCATAACGGAGAACCGCTTCTGATCGATATGGACAGGATATCGCGGGGATATCCGATAATGGAGCTTGGAGACTTTTATTATTTCTATGTGGTACTGGGGGAGGATGATCCTTCTGTTGTGGAGAAATTCATGGGATTTTCCTATGAGACTTCCCGCCGGCTCTTTGACTATTTCCTCAGATACTATCTGGGAACTGAAGATGAGGACAGGATCAGGGAGGTTAAAGAAAAGGCATCGCTTCTGAGTTATTTACGGATAATACGCAAGATTAATAAGAATGTTGATCTGTCTGATAAAGATAAGAAGAGGATCGAAGGTTACAGGGAAAAGATCTCTGAACTGACGGACAGAATTGATTCACTTGATATTTAACGATA
This sequence comes from uncultured Lachnospiraceae bacterium, assembly GCA_905236615.1. Lineage (GTDB taxonomy): Bacteria > Bacillota > Clostridia > Lachnospirales > Lachnospiraceae > NK4A144. The sequence goes on along the minus strand of CAJORC010000068.1, from coordinate 2,423 downwards.
AGGGCATCGTATATGGGAACGTATGTGATCAGTGATATTCATGGATGCTATGATGAACTGCAGAGTATGCTTAAGAAAATAGGATTTTCTGAGAGGGACAGATTATATCTTGCCGGGGACTATGTAGACAGGGGGAACCAGAGCCTCGAAATGCTGGACTGGCTTAGTATGCATGCTGAAAATATCTATCCCGTAAAGGGCAATCATGATGCGGAATTTGCATATTATGTCAGTATCATGCAGGCTGTTGATGAAGTAGAAGAACTGGATACCGATCCGGATTCCGATACAGCTGTTAAAAGTCTTTTGGAAAATACTAAGTATTTCTTAAAGAAAAATCATCCTCATTCGGGAAGATATTTCGATTATTACGGTACGCTCACGGATTTGGCAGTGAGGAGAAAAGTTACATTTAAGGATCTCTGCAGATGGGCAGATCTGCTTGGAAAACTTCCGTATTATTACCGTTTCGATATGAATGGAAGGGACTGTGTTGTTGTACACGCAGGATTTTGTGAGCCGTCTTATATGGCTGAGGAAAGCGATCTGGAACGTTTCTGCATTTACGCGAGAGAAGATGCCATCCGTATCGGAGGTGTCAGAAACGGAATGATAATAGCAGGCCACACACCGACGATATTGGAAAATTTTCCGTTCTATAACGATGGGAGGGTTTTCAGATACTATGATGAAGATAAGAACTGTATCTATTATGATATTGACTGTGGATGTGTATATAGGGAAATATATCCCAATGGAACTTTGTCCTGTATAAGACTGGAGGATGAGGAGATATTTTATTTGTAATACAAAAAACGTAGGTAAGGAGCGCTTATGAGAAAAAATGAGCAGGGCATTTATTTTGTAACAACAACGATTTTCATTGCAGCTGTAATGATTTCGGGCTGCGTAAAAAAGCCTTTCGAAGATTTTGGAAAAACTAAGGAGCTGTATAAAACAGAAGTTCATACTTCGGATGACACAGTTAAAAAGAATGAAGAATTTACATCAAAAATACGCTATGGTGATGGGACAGGCGACTTTGAGATCACACCGCTTAAATATGGGGAAAGCCCGAGTGACTTTTCCCTTATCCTGAAGAATAATAATTCTTTCAATGCGGGTGCATATCTGACTTTTATTTTTCGGGATGAATCAGGAAAAACAATATCATCAGGTGAGAATAAAAGCCGTGTTCTTGCTCCGGGGGCAGCTGATCTTGTCTTGGCGGCTTTTGGAGATGGCGATATAAGTGATTTTGATTCGCTTACGATCACAGCCTATGTAAGAGATGCTGAAGGTGAAGGCGTATACGAAAATGTTGATACGGAAAAGATCAGGGAAGTCGGAAATGCCAGAACAGGCGCAGGACGCAGGATAGATCTGGCATTTAGTGAAGAGCACGAGGCATATACACATGATTTTGCAGTGTTCTATGATTCGGACGGAAATGTATATAAGGTACAGAGCTTTATCGGATCAGATAATACTGCATGGATATACACGGATTTTGATTATGCGAGCTATGATATCATTGCGTGGAAAACTATAGAGGAGGCCGGAAAGCTTCCTGAAGAGGTCTTAGCTGAATACAGGTCAAAAGGTCTGCTGACAGAAAGAGAAAAGGAATATGAAAGTCTGGACGGAAGAATAGGCTTTTCCTTTAAGGACACGAAAGACGGACATACTCTGATCTGCTGCAGAAATAACACGGAAGATGCTCTTGCAATGCGGAAAGATACGGTGGTATTCTTTGGCGAAAATACACTGCCTGCTGATAATAACTGGGAAGCGTACCGGTGGGATGCGGAATCAGGTCAGGAATATAAGCTCTGGACAGGTGCTGAAGAAGAGGGGGTTAATGTCTACAAACTGATGATAGCTCCGGGAGAAGAACTCTATTGGGATATAGGAATCTCGGCAAAGGAAGATTTCTATATGCTTCCATTTGCGGCGGAAAGAACAGAAATGGCTGAGCCTGTTCCTGAACTCAGCATCAGCGAAAGCGGCAGCGGTGCAACTGTCAGCGTAACACAGGATGCGTCTTACGAATACAACGTTCTTAAAGGGATTGTCACATTGATGGCTTTGAAGGACGGGGAAATAGTAGCTGAAGAGATGCAGGACTTTGAAGATGCAGGAGAGCATCAGGTTGATCTCAATTTTAATATTGATGCTGACTATGATGAACTTAAGCCCTATATCCAGTATCGTTATGTCGAAATACCAATGCCGGGGGTATGATGACATGGAGACAACTTTGCACAAATAATACCGTACAGGCGGTTATTGGTTTTCAAGAACAAAGAATCCAGCTTTGCTGGATTCTTAAACAGCGGAGTTGGAGGGATTTGAACCCCCGCGCCACTTGCGTGACCTACCGGTTTTCGAAACCGGACCCTTCAGCCTCTTGGGTACAACTC
>CAJORC010000067.1 GCA_905236615.1 uncultured Lachnospiraceae bacterium | reverse complement strand
CGTATGATGCGACGCGCGCGGATAGGAAGAGCCTTTGGCTCCCGCGCTTGCGCGGAGAATCCAGCAAAGCTGGATTCTTTGTTCCGTTATAAAGGAATACATATTAAAATACATCAAGAAAATTAGAGAAAATCTGTCAATTGTATTTAACGGTTTAGTGTGCTAAATTAATTATTAAATAATTATAAAGGCATACAGAAAAACAATAAATAACAGAATGCACGAATACATGTATGCTGAATCAAAAGGAGCAAGAACGGAAGTATGATCAGCAGCGAAAAATATCTGGAGAACGTATTGGAAAAATACGCCTGCCTTTTTGATATAAAGAAACCTTATGAGTTAAACGGGAGAAAGTTTTCCGCCTACGGATATTTCTACAGTCTTAATGAAAAATATGTTCTTACAAGGAAAGCGAATCTCTGGCGTGCTAAAGCTTATGAACATATACTTTTTCTCGAAGTCGATAAATGTGACATGTCTCTTATAGATGAGATGAGAACACTGATAAAAGACCATATGGAGCCGGAAATGGCAAGAAACGGGGAGAAATACCCGCCGGAAGACCATATGTACACATATCTTTCGATAGCAATTATTTCAAAAGAGAAACCGGATAAGGATTTCATTAAAGAAATCAGGCGTTTTAAGTTTGATAAAGGTTATCTCTTTAATTTCAGGGGACACTCCGAGGCACATATCATATGTGTGGATATGGAATCGGGTTCAGTACATACAAACTATGCGGCAAGAGCATCAAAAAAATTCTTCCTCGAATCGTTTAAGTCGGTTGAGAAAGAAGAGCTGTATCAAACCGCAGTGTCCTGAAAAAAACTATTAGACTAAGCATAGGAGGAGTAAGAAAATGAATGCGTTAGTAGTTTTGATCGTAAGTATCGCAATACTTGTTATTGGATATGTGACTTACGGTAAGTGGCTTGCAGATCAGTGGGGAGTTGATCCTAAGGTAAAGACACCTTCTCACGAAATGGAAGATGGAGTTGACTATGTTCCGGCAAAAGCACCGGTACTTATGGGTCACCATTTTTCGTCAATAGCGGGAGCCGGTCCCATCAACGGACCTATCCAGGCTGCAGTATTCGGTTGGGTTCCGGTTTTACTCTGGATACTCATCGGAGGAATTTTCTTCGGAGCAGTTCATGATTTCGGAGCACTTTTTGCTTCTATCAGAAATAAAGGACAGTCTATCGGAGAGATTATTGAAAGCACAATGGGAAAAGGTGCAAAGAGACTTTTCGGTGTATTCGGATATCTGACACTTATCCTTGTTGTTGCAGCTTTCGGATCTATTGTAGCAAGTACTTTTGGAATAACTAATGCATCCGGTGCGGAAGTATCTGCTGAGGCTATGCAGGCAAATGAGTCAACTGCAATGATCTCAATCCTTTTCATTCTGCTTGCCATCGCTTTTGGTTTTGCAGTATACAGAAAGAACGTACCTTTGAGCGTAGCAACAGTAGGCGGTGTTATCGGAATCGTAGCTATAGTTGCAATCGGTCTTAACTGGCATCCTATCGCACTTACATACAACGCATGGATGGTGGTTGTAGGTCTCTATATTCTTGTTGCATCTGTAACCCCTGTATGGATCCTTCTTCAGCCCAGAGATTACCTCAGCTCGTTCCTTCTTTATTTCATGATGGCAGTTTCTGTTGTCGGAGTTATCGGAGCATCTCTTACAGGTAACGGCAACTTAAATATTCCTGCATTCAACGGATTCACTCATGCAACATCAAATGGACTTTTCACAACAGGAAGTATTTTCCCGGCACTTTTTGTAACAATTGCCTGCGGTGCTATTTCAGGTTTCCATTCACTTGTTGCATCAGGAACAAGCTCAAAGCAGCTTGACAATGAAAAAGATGCAAGAGCTATCGGATACGGTTCAATGCTTATCGAGTGTGCACTTGCAGTAGTATCACTCTGTGCAGTTGGTTTCGTATGGGCAGGAGCTTCTGCTGAAACTTCAGAATTTGCTTCACCTACAGCTGTTTTCGCAAAGGGTGTTTCAGGAATGATCGGTACATTCACAGGTTCTGATTCACAGGCTGTAAGCATTGCCTACAACATGCTTGTACTTGCTGTTTCAGTATTCTGTCTTACATCACTTGATACAGCTACAAGACTTGCACGTTATATGTTCCAGGAATTATGGCTTGAGCAGGGCGAGACCTACAAGACAGCAAAAGGTTATAAGAAAGTGATCGCTCATCCGGTTGTTGCAACAGCTATAACAGTTGTTCTTGGAATCGGTCTCGGAATGACCGGTTACACAAAGATCTGGCCGCTCTTCGGTGCTGCAAACCAGCTTCTTGCAGCTGTAGGTCTTATGGCAGTCTGCACATGGCTTGGTGCTATGGGAAGAAATAACAAGATGTTCTACATCCCGATGTGCTTCATGCTTATCGTAACCGTAAGCTCACTTTACCAGACTATCATGGCTAAGATAAAGGTGATCACAGCCGGTGGTGATGACATGGGATGGGCTGTTGTACAGGCTTCTATCGCAGCTCTTCTTATAGTTCTTTCAGTTGTACTTGCGGTTCTTTCTGTACGTACTCTGCTGAATCAGAATAAGTCTGACGCAGAGGCTGCAGAGGCTGCAGAGACTAAATAATGTATACTTTTTGACCTCCGGATTCTTTAATGTTACACTAAACAATAGATTTAACAAATATTGTTAAAAAAGGAGAGTGAGTATAATGGACATTAAGGCACAGGTAGAGGAAATCGTTAAAAAGGCTGCTACAGATAAGAATTTTCAGGCAGAATTTCAGAAAGATCCTGAAAAAGCAATCGAAAATCTTGCCGGCATCGACATTCCGGATGGTGCAGTAGACCAGGTGGTAGCCGCTGTTAAGGCGAAGATGGCAGGAGAGAAATTAGGCGGTATAGCTGACGGCATCAAGGGCATCTTCAAATAAGACAGGAACATAATAAAAAACAATCGTAAAAGGCATAAATCTTTCTTTTCTGTTATAATCATTGAAGGAAGGTTTATGCCTTTATTCATGTGGGAGTTATGGAAAAAATCATTGAAAAAGTACTTGAATTCTTTAGAAATGGTCTGTTGGGACGGGGTAACAGCGGTATGGATAATGAAACTATAATGCAGTATTTTGAATGGTATATGCCGGCGGACGGGCTGCACTGGGAACGGGTAGCAGCAAAAGCGAAGAAGCTTAAAGAAGCCGGTATTACAGCAGTATGGCTTCCGCCTGCCTACAAGGGTGATGTGGGCAAATATTCGGTTGGTTACGATGTTTATGATACCTATGATCTGGGTGAATTTGACCGTAAGGGCGAAGTGCGCACAAAATACGGCACAAGGGACCAGTATCTTAAGGCTGTGGAAGCACTTCATAAGGCCGGTGTACAGGTCATTGCCGATATCGTTATCAATCAGATGACAGGCGCTGATGGTACGGAAAAGATAATGGCCATTGAAACTGCGGAAGACAACAGGGAAAAAGAAATATCCGAACCGGTCGAGATAGAAGCATGGACGAAATTTGATTTCCCGGCAAGAGGCGGAAAATACAGTAGTCATACATGGAATGTGGAGAATTTTACCGGAACTGACTGGGATGAGAAAAATAAAAAAACCGGCATCTTTCTTTTCAGGGGAAAGAAGTGGAATGATGAAACGGATTCGGAAAATGTAAATTTTGACTACCTGATGGGAGTTAATCTTGATAACAACAATCCCGATACGATATGGGCTCTCCTTGAATGGGGAAAATGGTATATAAAGACCGTCAAGCCGGATGGTCTTCGCCTTGATGCCGTAAAACATATCAATTTTGAATTTTACAGGGACTGGCTGACAGTCATGCGGCGTAACGCACGTAAGGATCTATTTGCTGTTGGTGAGTACTGGAACGGCGATGTAAACAGGCTCATCCACTATATAGATGTTGTTCAGGGTAATGCATGGCCTAAATTCCCTAAGACCCGCAAGGCCGGGGAAAACTTTGAAGAGAAGATAAAGCAGGCATTGGAGAGAAAAGAAGCGGAAGAGTCTGAAGCTGCAATGAATGCTGATAATCCGGAAAATGCAGAGATAACAGAAAATACGGAGAACCCGGAAAATCCGGAAACAAACCCGGAAAACGGGGATAATGAGGAAAGAAAGGAAAACTCTCCGGAGAAGACTGCGCTTGGAATACCTTTGCCGATAGCGGAAGAAAACGAATACATGGAGATTCCGGAACAGACACCGAGAGAACTCGGTCTGGGAACAGCGATCACGCTGTTTGATGTGCCCCTGCATTTTGCATTTTATAATGCGGCGAATGATCCTGAGAATTTTGACATGGGAGGCATTTTTGAGAATACCCTTGTAAAGAGACGTCCTTGGAATGCGGTGACTTTCGTGGACAATCATGACACACAGCCGGGACAGTCGCTTGAAAGCTTCGTGCCGTCATGGTTCAAGCCGATAGCTTATGCTCTTATACTTCTCCGAAAGGACGGTATTCCCTGTGTATTTTATGGAGATTATTACGGAATACCTCATGATAAGATTGAGCCTGTGAGTGCGCTTCCCGTATTGATGCTGATAAGGAAGCTCTGTGCTTATGATATTCAGAAAGACTATTTTGATACACGGACTATAGTGGGATTTACACGATCCGGCAATCTGGAGCATCCTGATTCCGGACTTGCTGTTGTTGCCACGAGCAGGGAAGAGGGCAGCAAATACATGACGATCGGTGAAGATAAGACAAGGGGCGGACAGAAATTCTATGACGCACTCGGTCATTTCGACGATCCTGTCATACTGGATGAAAATAACGGAGCTGATTTCCCTGTAAGAGGCGGTTCGGTGTCGGTTTATGTTTCCGAGCCGATCTACCGGAAGATAAGGACGATGCTGTAAGCTGTTTATAAAAGGATTGACCGGAATTGTCTTAAATGGTAAACTTAACTCGTGTGGAAAAAGGAAAGGAGTTCGGTTATGTTTAAGAAAATTCTATTAGTATCTTTAGCAGCAGCAACTGTTGCTTTCATCAATCCTGTCGGAAGTCAGGCAGTTTATGCAGCGACCGATCAGAGCTCAACAGCTAACAAATCCGTTGATGGTTTTGAATATAAGATCTCGAGCGGAAAGGTTACTATAACAGCCTATAAAGGCTCTGATAAGACAGTAAAGATTCCCAGCAAAATCGAAGGCAGTAATGTAACGGCGATTGGAAACGAGGCGTTCAAGGGAAACACGACCATTAAAGAAGTGACTGTTTCAAGCAAGGTTACAAAGATTGGCAAGTCGGCTTTTTCCGGCTGCTCAAAGCTTAAGACCATTTCAATCCCCGCAACACTTACGGATGTGAAAGAGAATGCTTTCAGGAAGGCGTCAAAGCTTGAAAAGGTTAATTATGCCGGTTCTGAAGATGACTGGAAAAAAATCGACATTGATGACGGCAATGATTATCTGACAGATGCAACGATCAATTATAACATCAAAAACGGAAAGAAGCTTAAATATCCCAAAACGAAAGATGATTTTAAGGTTAGTTATACTTCAAAGCTTACTTTCTCGGGACATGATCCGAGATTTGAAGATTTCGGTGATATAACTGTTAAGTTTAACGGTGAGACCTACGAAGTAAGTGAGATAAAAATCAATAAGGATATTAAGAAGTTCCAGATCCGTGAGCTTAAATCTGCAGATGATGATATAGAAAAGGCAGTTAAGAATCTTACCAAGGGTGAGAACGGAATGTCTTTCTCTATCAAGCCTTATAAGGTAACTTCAGATGACAGCGTGAGTGTCAAAATGAAGGGCAGACACTTAAAGAGAGTGAAAATTCTGCTTGATGATGACTATTACAAGGTTAGTGATAAAGAGTATGACTATGATAAAAAGAGACGTAAGATAACCTTTAAGGGTGATCATTTCAAGGGCAGCTATAAAATTCAGGATGAAGATGTAGAATGATATAAGTAGACAGGTCGAAATCGTTTGTTAATTTCGGCCTGTTTTATCATTAGAGGGAATTGGGAATGATATCTGGATCTAAATTATCTTTTATATTCGTAATAGCTTCGGTGCTTTGTCTGATCTATTCGGTTATAGTCCTGCTTGTAAGGAGCGGAACCTTTTCATTTCTGATGTGGATCGTATTAGCGGCTGTATTTGTTCTGTTTGCATGGCTTAGTACGGGCAATCATTGGATGGATATGCCGCGTTTGGCAAGGCAGCTTATAGGAACTGCAGCAGGAATTTCAATCGCAGCTTTTATTTTGTGTCAGGCTGCAATCTTTACACATTTTTTTGACAGGGGAACGAATAATCTTGACTATATCATTGTTCTGGGAGCGCAGATGAGAAGCAGCGGCCCCAGCATTGTGTATAAATACAGACTCGACAAGGCATATGAATACCTTACGGAAAATGAAGATACAGTATGTATTGTTACGGGCGGCAAAGGCACAAATGAGATTGAATCCGAAGGAGAAGGCGGAAAAGATTATCTTGTCTCCAAAGGGATAAGCGAGGACAGGATCATAGTCGAGCCGGAGTCGCGGGATACAGTTGAAAATATCAGGAATTCTCTTTCGATCATCGGTGATGAGGAAGGTGAGAGCCTGCGTCTGGGAATTGTCACGAATAATTTCCATGTTTACAGGGGCGTCAGTATTGCGAAAAAGGCTACAGAAGACGAGATTTATGGCATAGCAGCTTATATGCAGCCGCTTTATCTGCCAAATAACATGCTGAGGGAAACCTTCGGAATTATCCGGGATTATATAAATGGAGATTTGTAAAGAAAGGCATTAAAAATGGAAAATCAGAAACTTATCGACAGATTTTTAAACTATGTTAAGATTGACACTCAGTCTGATGAGGAGAGCGGAAAATCACCATCAACAGCGAAGCAGCATGATCTTGCAAAATTACTTGTCAGTGAATTGGAAGAACTTGGTGCATCCGAGATCAATTATGATCGCGAACACTGCTATGTTTATGCCTGCATACCGGGAGAACAGCCTGCGATCGGATTCATAGCACATATGGATACATCACCTGCGGTCAGCGGAGCGGGTGTAAAGCCGAGGATCATAAAAAACTATGACGGAAATGATGAGATACTCAAAACAGAAGATTATCCCGAACTCTTAAATCACATCGGTGAAGATCTGATAGCAACCGACGGTACGACACTTTTGGGTGCTGATGATAAAGCCGGTGTTGCCGAGATAATGAATATGGCAGAGTATTTCCTGTCGCATTCTGAAATTCCGCACCGTGAGATCAGGATCGCTTTTACACCTGATGAAGAGATAGGCAAGGGTACGGACTGTTTCGATAAAGATGCGTTTAAGGCAAAGGAAGCTTATACCGTTGACGGCGGCAAGCTCGGTATAATAGAATATGAGAATTTTAACGCTGCAGAGGCACATATAAAGGTACATGGACGCAGCGTCCATCCCGGAAGTGCAAAAGGTGTCATGATGAATGCTCTCACAATGGCTATGGAATTTCATGCGCTTCTGCCTTTTAATGAGAGACCGGAATATACTGAAGGCTATGAGGGATTCTATTTCCTCGAGGGTATGAAGGGCGATGTTGAAAATGCAGAACTTTCGTATATCATAAGGGATCATGACAGAGATAAATTCGAGAAGAGAAAAGAATTTATGACTGCTTCTGTCGGATTTATGAATAAAAAATATCCTGACGGAACTTTCGAACTCGAAATGAGTGACCAGTATTACAATATGGTCACATACATGAAAGACAATATGTCCCTTATTGACAATGCAAAGGCTGCTTTTGAAAAGCTCGGTGTAAATGTGACCTGTGAGCCGATACGCGGCGGCACGGATGGCGCAAGACTCACTTATGAGGGTATTCCGTGTCCCAACCTCTGCACAGGCGGATACAATTATCACGGCAGATTTGAATATGCGTCAATTCAGGAAATGGAGAAATCTTCGGAAGCGCTGATAGAAATAGCGAAAATGATTTGAAAAAACGAAAAAGCCTGAACCGTTGTGCAGGATATCCTGCCAATCGGTTCGGGCTTTTTTGCATAGAATAAAAATCAAGTTGCTTTTTCGAGCTTAAGCTCATCCTGTTCAATAATTGAAACGACGCCGTAGTGCTCATCTTCGCCGCCTTCAATGGTGAGGCATGGACGGTGCCCGAAGTCTTCGATAGTCATCTTTACACGGGTTCCTATGTCAACAAGTTCACCATTTTTGTAAAGGGCGGTTTCTTTTTTCTTATTGTTGTAGAATTTGATCTGGATGCCGGGACGGATCGCAACGTAAACGGTATCGCATACGCCCCTGCCATACTCAACACCGTCGATAATGGCAAAAGTGTCCATATCGGTGGTAAGAATAAGATTTGCTCTTTTCTTATACTTCATAAAGAACGACTCCTTTCATTATTGTTCCCGTAATGTTTGGTAACATTATAACAAAAAATATAAAATAAAACAGTATTTTTTGATAAAAACTTATAAAAAATGATTTTGATTGACGCTGATAAAGCTTTAGGGGTATAATAACATTCTGTATGGGCTTATAATAATATAAAAGAAAGCCCGACGGAATCGAGGAAGAAATGATAAAAAGTATGACAGGCTTTGGCCGTGCGGAAATCATTGAAAATGACAGACGTTATACGGTTGAGGTGAAGACTGTGAACCACAGGTATCTCGAAGCAAATATAAAGATACCCAAGGCGCTTTCACTTTTTGAGTCTTCAATCCGCAGCATTTTGAAGCAGTATCTTGAACGTGGAAAAGTTGATATGTTCATAACCTTCGAGGACAGTTCGGTTAGTACGGCGAGGGTAAAATATAACAGCAGCATCGCCCATGAATATGCCGAGCACTTAAAGACCATGAGCAAAGAATTCGGTCTTGATAATGATATCAGGATATCATCACTGGCGCGTTTTCCCGATGTTTTCACAATGGAAGACGGAAGCATTGATGAAGAAGTTCTCTGGCAGGGACTTGAGAAAGCTGTTAAAGCTGCATTAAGTCAGGTTGTAGAGACAAGAACCGAGGAAGGCAGAAATCTTGAGAAGGATATCGTCGGTAAGCTTGATGATATGCTTAAGGATGTTGAATACATTGAAAAAAGAGCTCCGGGCGTAGTTGCAGAGTACAGGGAACGACTCAGGTCAAGAGTTCAGGAAATGCTTAAGGACGCCGAAATCGATGAGGCAAGGATTGTTACAGAGGTTACCATCTTTGCGGATAAGATCTGTGTTGACGAAGAAGTGGTAAGACTTAAGAGCCATATCGACACGATGAAGAAGACCATCCAGAATGGCGGAAATATCGGAAGAAAGCTTGATTTCATAGCTCAGGAGATGAACAGGGAAGCAAATACAACGCTTTCCAAAGCAAATGACCTTGCGACAAGTGATGCAGCTATTGAGCTGAAGACATCAATCGAGAAGATAAGGGAGCAGATACAGAATATTGAATAACCTTATAAATGTGGGATTTGGAAATATTGTTAACGGGGAAAAGATCATCGCGATAATCATGAGTGACTCCGCGCCGGCAAAAAGGCTTATGCAGACAGCAAAAAAAGAAGGGACGGCTATAGATGCTACACATGGGAGAAAGGTTCAGTCCTGTCTCATCATGGAAGGCGGAAAAGTCGTGTTTTCTGCATTGACACCGGAAACACTTGTGGAAAGATTTAAGAATAAAGAAAAATAACCGCTTTAACTGTATTACAATTATAAGGAGATTTAGGTTTTGAAAGAAAAAGGTATACTTGTTGTAGTTTCGGGTTTTGCCGGAGCAGGTAAGGGAACATTGATGAAACAGCTCCTGTCGGAACATGACAATTATGCGTTATCGGTATCTGCAACATCCCGCAGTCCGAGACCGGGAGAGCAGGAAGGTATCAGCTATTTTTATAAGACAAAAGAAGAATTTGAGGCTATGATCGAGAGGGATGAGCTACTGGAACATGCCTGTTATGTGGGAAATTATTACGGAACACCGAAGAAATTCGTCTGTGAGCAGCTTGATGCGGGTAAGGACGTAGTTCTTGAAATAGAAATACAGGGTGCGATGCAGATAAAGAAAAAATTTCCGGAGGCACTTCTTCTTTTTGTAATGCCGCCCAGTGCCGAGATTTTGAAAAATCGTCTTGTCGGACGGGGCACGGAAACTGCTGAAGTTATAGAACAGCGTATGAAACGTGCCGCTGAAGAGTCTGAAGGAATAGAAGATTATGACTTTATAGTAATAAATGATGATATAGATAAATGCACGGAAACAATGCACAATATCATTCAGTCGGCAAAATTCATGCCGCTCAGACAGAAAGATTTTATCACTAAAGTCAGAGAAGAACTTAAAGAAATCAATTAATTTGAATTATTTTAGGAGGTCAGATATGTTACATCCGTCTTACGCAGATCTTATGGAAGTTGTAAATTCAGATGCAAAGGAAGGAGAAGCACCCATCGTAAGCAGCCGCTATTCGATCGTGCTTGCAACAAGCAAGAGAGCACGTCAGCTCAGTGACGGCGGTACACCCATGCTTAATCCTAACGGAAGAAAGCCACTTTCACTTGCAGTAGATGAGCTTTGGAAGGGAAAGATCCATATCCTCAGCAAAAACGAAAACGAAGAATAAAGAGATTAACGAATGAAAATATTATTTATATCGCTCGGATGCGACAAAAACCTTGTCGACTCGGAACAGATGATAGCCCTTCTTGCTGAGAAGGGCTATGAATTTACTGATGATGATGCGGAAGCGGATGTTATCGTTGTTAATTCATGCGCTTTTATAAAGGATGCCAAAGAAGAGAGCATTCAGACTATCATCGACGCCGGTTCTTTGAAAGAAAACGGCAATCTGAAATGTCTTGTCGTTGCCGGCTGTCTTGCCGAACGTTACACGGACGAGATAATGAAGGAGCTCCCGGAAGTAGATGCGATCGTGGGAACGACAGCTTTTGACAGGATCGTGGAAACCGTTGACGGGGTTCTTTCTTCAAAAGGAGAAAAGGTACTTGTCGAGAAAGAGAGTATCGACAAGCTTACCTATGTTGCAGGTAAGAGAAGTGTAACAACTCCGGGAAATTATGAGTTTTTAAAAATTGCGGAAGGATGCAATAAACGCTGTACTTACTGTGCAATCCCGAAGATAAGGGGAAATTACAGAAGCGTTCCGATGGAAGAGCTTTTGTCTGATGCAAAGGTTCTGGCTGAGAGAGGCGTTAAGGAACTTGTGATCGTTGCCCAGGAGACAACGGTTTACGGTATTGATATCTACGGTAAAAAAATGCTTCCGGAGCTTTTAAGAAAATTATGCGGAATCGAAGGTTTTGAATGGATACGCGTTCTTTACTGTTATCCGGAAGAAATTGATGATGAGCTTATAGAAGTTATAAAAACCGAGCCTAAGATATGTAATTACCTTGACCTGCCAATACAGCATGCGTCGGACAGAGTACTTAAGGCTATGGGCAGAAGAACTTCAAAAGCCGAGCTTGTGGAGCTTATAGAGAAGCTTCGGAAAGAGATTCCCGACATTACATTGAGAACAACTCTTATAAGCGGTTTCCCGGGAGAAACGGAAGAGGAACATTCCGAGCTTAAGGAGTTTGTCGAAGATATGCGTTTTGACCGACTTGGTGTATTTACATATTCGCCGGAAGAGGATACGGTTGCGGAAAAACTTCCCAATCAGGTGGATGAGGAGATCAAGGAAAGACGCAGAAACGAGATAATGGAACTCCAGCAGGAAATTTCATTTGAAAAATCCGAGGAAATGGTCGGAAGAAGTCTCGACTGCATGATCGAAGGAAAGATACCCGAAGATCATGTGTATGTGGGTAGGACATATAGAGATGCGCCGGGCGTGGACGGTATGATCTTTATTGATGAAGAAGGCGCAGGCGACCTGATGACCGGAGATTTTATAAGGGCAGAAGTGACAGGCGCCGATGAGTATGATCTGATTGGAAAGAAGGAAGGTTAAATGAATTTACCTAATAAACTGACGGTTTTGAGGGTTATCCTTATTCCGTTTTTTGTACTGATACTTTTGAGTAACTGTCTGGGAGATGCATCAAAATGGGCTGCACTCGGAATTTTTATAGTGGCAAGCCTTACCGATATGCTGGATGGCAAGATAGCGAGAAAGTATAATCTGGTAACAAACTTTGGAAAATTTATGGATCCCCTTGCTGACAAAATGCTTGTCTGCTCGGCTCTTATCTGCCTTACCGAACTCGGTAAGCTTCCGGCATGGATGACGATCGTTATCGTAGCCAGAGATTTCGTTATAAGCGGCTTCAGACTTGTTGCTGCAGAAACAGGAAAGGTTATAGCTGCGAACGGCTGGGGTAAATGGAAGACTGCAACCCAGATGGTCATGATATGCCTTTGCGTTGCGGATATTCCGATTCCTGCGATACAGATAATAACTGAGATATTTAAGTATGTTGCTGTGCTGCTCACGGTCATTTCCCTGACTATATATCTGGCACAGAATAAAGACGTAATGAAAGATGCGTCATAAAAAATGAAAAAATGCTTGACATGGATAGATAATAGTGATATCTTAATCAAGTACGTAACAAAGCAGAGGTTTCACTCTCACCTTGCGACGGTATCGTCCAGTCAGCAAGCGTTAATACTTTTTAAGGATTAATGGGACAGTGATGCTTTTTGCGCGCTGTCTTTTTTTACTGGTTAAATAGAACAGCGAAAAGGATTTTTCGCCGCAGAGGCGGGGAGGTATAAGGCTATTAGCGACTTATATATCAATGAACAGATTAGGGATAAGGAAGTTCGACTTATTGGTGAAGATGGTGAACAGCTTGGTGTAATGCCGATCAAGGAAGCTCTTGAAAAAGCAATGGAGGCAGAACTTGATCTTGTTAAGATTGCGCCCAATGCTAAACCGCCCGTTTGTAAGATTGTTGATTACGGCAAGTACAAGTATGAGCAGGCTCGCCGTGAGAAAGATGCAAGGAAAAAGCAGAGGATCATTGAAGTCAAGGAGATCAGATTATCACCTAATATTGACACAAATGATTTGAATACAAAAGCTAACGCTGCAAGAAAATTCCTTTCAAAGGGTGACAGAGTCAAGGTTACATTACGATTCAGAGGTCGCGAGATGGCGCATATGAGTGCCAGCAAGCACATTCTGGACGATTTTGCAGAAAGTCTGGCTGATGTAGCAGTTGTAGAAAAGCCTGCAAAAGTTGAAGGCAGGACTATGACTATTCAGTTAGCAGAAAAGAAGTAATGCTGATTATATAGTATGACAGCAGGATAACAGGAGGATTTAATAATGCCAAAGATGAAGACCAACAGGTCAGCAGCAAAACGTTTCAAGGTAACAGGAACAGGTAAACT
>CAJORC010000066.1 GCA_905236615.1 uncultured Lachnospiraceae bacterium | reverse complement strand
TTTTCCCATAAAGATGCTTATACCTTGTATTCCCAGAAGCAGTTTTTCCTATTACGACTCGCCCTTCCCAACGTCCATCAGCTCTGTAATAAATATTTCTCCCTCTTCTCGACATTTTCTTATTTCCCCTTTTGACTATTCTTTTGACGGCTTAAAAGAAATTAATAGCTCAAAGCTTGCAAATACCGGGACTTTCAGCTATATAAAACAGAAATTTAAAAGACAAAAACACTTTTTGAGCCGCATTTCTAATATGCGTCAAAAAGTGTTTTTGTCAACCCTTAAGGCATCAATATCGTGAGAAAGCGCTTATTATGACCGCTTTCAGCATCTTGACACCAACTATGATATTTTATATAATAAATTAGTTTTCTTAGGAATTTCGTAGACCTGCATATTCTACGAAATCAATAATTCCAGTATAAAAGCCGGAGACCCTAACCACTGTTATGAGTCTTCGGCTTTATTTAATCTTATATTTCGATCACCATCCCCGCTTTGGCGAAGCCCGCCTTCGGGTTGATATTTTTTATTTTTTCTTCCCACTTTTGCATATAAGCATCATTATGCGATGGGGAATGATGTGTAAATATTATTTCCTTTACTCCGGCAGCTTTTGCGATATCCAGCCCCAGCTCCGGAATTGAATGTCCGAAACCATAGCAGCCGGGATACTCCTGCTCGCTATACTGTCCGTCGTAGATCATCAGGTCGCAATTTCTTGCGAATTCAGTGAGTTCCCTGATTTTTTCATCGTTATGCTCAAAATCAACTGCATATACCACTGTCTTTCCTGCAAACTCCAGCTTATATGTAGTTGAACCTCCCGGATGATTTACTTCAATAGTTTCAATATTGACTTTTCCAATGGAAAACTTTTCCTCTAAGTCATGATATACCGCATTTGAAGGATAATCTGTGACTTTAAGCGGCCAGAAAGGCGGTGAAAAAAGTCTGTCTATTCCTTCTTGTGTATTTAACCCGTTTCTTGCTGCCGCATAGATATCAATTTTTCTTCCCTTCTGACTCAGTGCCGGGAAAAAAGTCAGTCCCATTAAATGATCCAGATGCATATGACTTATAAGAATGGAAATATTACTGTCCTGCCCCGGTTCTGCCGAAACTATGCCCGAACCCGCGTCAAGATATATCTCTTCAACCGTTTCCCGGCCGTTTTCCTCAGATATGGCAGTCATACATATTGATGACGTTGCACCGCCATATATCTTATAATCTTCACCCTCTATAGGTACGGAGCCCCTGCATCCCAGTACCTTTACTGACAAACCTGATCTACTCATCAATTTTCCTCATAAGTTTCCATAAAAATTGCTTTCTGAATTATATAAATATCACTGATATCATCGGTACGGACTGCAAGATAATCCCCTTCTCCTCCAAGGAAATAGTTCTTTTTGTCATAAACCGGAAATACTTTTGTCCGTCTTTTAAGTTCCCGTGCATAAATGCCGGCACCGGTCTTTGGATAACAAATATGCGCCATTTCATCTATGCTCACATACTCTTCGTCCGGCATGATCTTTACTTCCGGAATGAAAACTGTCATTCTTGAAAAGATATCCAGTGGTTCATCCGTTAATTCATATGAATTATCAAATTTTCCCGCCTTAATGTTATAGACTTCACCCTGAATGCCTATCATCACATATGTATCTTCTTCACTTACAATATCAAGACCTGTCTCATTTTCAAGAGTTTTGATATTTAATACAGTTCCTGCCGGCGCAACTTCCGTCGACTTCACAACAGCCCATGGAACATGTTTTTTAACGTATTTCTGCATTGAAAGGATAGCATCGCGTTCTGATACAGCATATTCATCTGCTATTATCCAGTCACAGTCCTCAAAATAGGAAATTGACATTTTCTTGAAATAATCGATCTGTTCCGTCAGATCCATTTCGCCCATTATAAGCCAGAGTGTAGCAGTCGTTATCCTTCCGAATGCCACTCTTGCCTCACCTTTGACAAGACCTGCGCCTGACATCACAACCTGCAGAAAATCAAGTGCCCTTACCCTGCTGCTGTCACTCTTGAAATAAGCCCTTACCTCATCATGTTCTTTCCAGAGACATAACAGCAATTTACAGTTCATATCCGAAAGAAGCTTTGACTCTTTCCTGACTTCATCTATATCTTTTTCTTCAAAAGAACTGTCCGGACGACTGTCGGTATTGATTATCATCAAAGACTCTCCGCCATACCAGCATACTGATGTATTTCCACCGATTTCACCGATTCCGGGATTATCATCTATTTTTATAAATAATTCTTTATTATCCATCCTCTGCCCTCTCATTCCAGACTTCATCTTCCAACACGAATTTTATAAAATCCCCCACAACATTTCCCGCGTCGGTATAATGAAGGGTCCAGAGATTCCCCTTTCTCGCTATGATCTTGGAATAAAATCCCCCGCTCATTTCTTCGTTATCAATCGGTGACGTTATCTTTACATTTGTGTAGACATCAATTCCAACAGACTCATTCTCTTCTATTTCAATGATTATCCTCTTTTGGGAAATTTCCTTAAGCTTCGCATTCACAAATTCATCTGTGATAAGCTTTCCCTTTATCGGATAAAGATGCAGATTTATGTCTTTAGTCACCTTCTTAAACTCTTCCGCACCGTTTTTATTGTTCTCCATTGAAAGATTGTAATCGCCGCCGATACCTGTAACTTCAAATATCCATATGGGGGCCTTCATACCTTTGGCCGTGATCTCAACCCCTTCTTTATGCACAAGGGGATTTACGCAGTGCAGGATGATCTCCTTCGACACCAGTATCTGACCGCCTACACTGCAGCTCTCTATTCTCGAACTTTCATTTACCGTATTTCCGATAACGTTATATCGCATCATTTTTTCAGAACCGATATTTCCGATAAAAACTTCTCCGCAATGAAGTCCGATGCCCATTTCCAGTGACGGAAATCCGTTTTCAACAAAATATTCATTAAGTGAAGGCATCGCATTCTGCATTGCGATCGCAGCCGCAACCGCATTGTCAACCGAGTGCTCATCCTTAAGCGGTGCTCCGAATACCGCAAGCATTCCGTCACCCATATATTCAATTACAGTACCTCTGTAATGAGATACTATATCTACCATTTTTGTGAAATAAAAATTTAAAACAGAAGTAAGGACATCCGAGTCCATGTTTTCAGACAAAGAGGTAAAGTTTCTGAGGTCGGTCATCATTATGGTGGCTTCAGCCTTTTCTCCACCAAGTGACACATCTTCACCCTTTTGCAATATGAGATTTAATAGATCATCCGAAAAATACCTGCCAAAAGTTTTGTGCAGGAGCTCGTTTCTTGCTTCAAGCTGCTGATTCAGCCGGAATATTTCTTTGGCATTATGAAGTTCCATCGTCTGTTTCTGGAGTTTCTGCTCATATAGCCGTGTATTCTCATGCTGCCATGCCGTATTCTCCATTCTGGTAAGTTCGGATTTATGGAAAATATCATGAACTATGACCATTGCGCCGTTTTCATAGCATTCCTCATTTAACTCTTCGCTTCTTTCCTTAACAGCCATGAACAGCGGTATGCCGGCAAGTTTATCATAATCACGCAGCAAATGAATATGTTGAAAATCATTTTTCTTCGCAAAATCATAATCCATGACAATTAAAGAAGGTGCATTTACCGTATCCGGAAACTCTCTCACCTTCCTTATCGCTTCTCGAAGCGCCTTATCAGAAAGCAGACAGACCGCTCTCATACTCCCATGTCTGTTGACCTGTCTCTGATTTTCTATCATCATTTTTCTGTCTTCGCCGATTATCCAGACTTCAATAGCCATATCCAATCCCCGCTGAGGAGCAGTAGATAAATAACATGTGCAATTGCTTGTATAAGTTATTTATCTACAGTTCCTAAATATCAATGATGTGAACGCCATGCAAGAACTGCCCTCTGTGACAGATTCAGTTTAGAGGAAAGCTCAGCTAATGGACATGGTCCGTTTTCGTTCAGATAGTTCTCTATTCTCTGGTAATCGTCATAATTTTCGGCATGACAATCCTCACATATAAAAACACCATCATGGTCGTTATATACTTTTCCACCGCAAAACTCACACTGCTTCGGAACATTATTCAGCGGGAAGAGCTCTCTCTTACTCATTCCGCGTCTGAACCTCGGTTCTTCTTTTTGCTGAAGTGCATTATTTTTAACTGCACTCTTCGCAGGACCGTTCCGGGAATTTTTACTTCCTGCTGCAGGCGCTGCTTTTCTGGGCGCAGCTTCCGGCTTTTTCTTTACCGGCTGATAAGTTTCTCCCTTAAATTTAATATCATCAAGCCCCTTGAATTCAGTTGCTGCAGGCGCGGCTTTAGCTGCCTCCTTTTCTTCTGCCTTCTGAGCCGGTGCTGTATTAACTGCAGAAAGAGGTTTCAGAAGGTTTTTTAATTCATTGAGTCCCTTGGATGAATTCCTTGTATGGAATATCATCTGGACATTATTCAGATAGAACCTGAATGCATCTTCAAGAGCAACATTGTCGATATTATAGGGAATAATTCTTCTTCCGTAACTCAGTGCACTGTCTACCTCTTTTTCGCACCAGATCGAACTCTGGGAATTCTGGGATAAGATCAGCAGAAACAGACCGCAGTTCTCTATGGCGCGGTTAATTTCCTTCGCATAACTGGAGCCGGGAGGAATTTTCTCGGGTGCTTTCCAGTACTCGATCTTCATAACCTCAAGCAGACCTGTTATGTTTTTCATAAAATCAGCATCTTTTGAGCTGTAGCTTACAAAAACATATTTCCCAGGAGTCATCTCAATCCCCTCACATTTCTCTTCTTGTCATCAAATGCGCCCTTCAGTTTCATGTTTTCTATTCTTACGGCTGCAAGACTTGCCAGATAAGTACATATTCTTTCATGTTCCGGTGTGAACGGTCTCCACTGGTCATTCAGTTCATCCTGAGAATTTATCAGCTGCATAACACCAATCAGTTCGAAGCATGAAAGCATCGGTATTATCAGCATGGAATGTGAACGATATGAATTTGCCTTGTCCCATACATAGGTTCCCTGAAAATTAAACCCCTTCGCATAATACACATCTTTTATGTTCAGAATTTTATGGGTGATCGCTACAGCTGCACAGGCATAGCTTTTATCCATAGGCACCGGCGGAAGTGAAGTTGCACCTGACTCCCGTCCCATCTCAACAAATTTTGATTTTGTATAGAGATATTGAAATACTAGTCCGTCTTTCCCCGGCATATATATGGTTCCGCCATCGCAATTTGTTATCTGCATAGCTTCTTTAAGTACCATGGAAAAAAGATCATCCGGTTCCATATACTTTGTAAACTCTACAGCTGCCATATCCAGTAGCCTTTTCATATCATACGCCATGTCAACTCACCCTCCGAATGTAATCTTATCAGTAACACAACCATAGCTATCCTAATTGCATTATCGGAATTTCCTGTAAAAAACTTTAGGCATTTTATAATAATTTTTGTATTTTAACAGAGTCTTTTCAAATTTTTATAAGCGGTATTTTATAGGGATTTATGTATTCCTTTTTAAATTTTCGTGCTGCTGCCATCTCATAAATACTTTCCCTTCTTATCTCCTGTCTGAAGTATTCCAGATTATCTTCATCAAGAAACTTTTCTGCATCAGATATCCGCATGATCAGCGGTATTTCTGCCTCTTTGCTTATTTTCGAAATACAGCCGCCCGCGTCTTTTCTGTATCCTATAACTCTCGCATATCTCGGTCTTAACGCATCTCTGTCCTTTTTCTTCATTCCAAGCAGTATATGGATAAGCGCCCTGCAAACAGAGCTGTAAGTACGGTTTTTCGTTTTGATAGTTTCTGCAAACTGTGTGAAATTCTCATATCTGTTTAAATTGGCTTTTATCCTGTCAGCAAGGTCTGACGGCAGATCATAGAATTCCTGCAGCGAATTTTCATTCATTCTAAGCGCATATCCAAGTTCCGTTGAAAAATCATCTGTAGCTAAAGGAAAAGCCTTTCCGAAATTTTCAGCCAGTATTTTTTCCGCAGATTCAGGCATAAATTCAGACAGGTCATGCATTCCTTCTTTTTCCAGCAGATTGCGGATAGAACGTGCTGATGAAAATATACCCTCCGTATTTTCGCTGTTATAAGCGCTTCCTTCTCTTTTCAGCGTTACGGGTTTCATTCTGCTTCCGACCCGTTTCAGGGCTTTCAAGTACTCTATCGCAAGTATATTATTGGGGCTTTTTAAGACCTTACTGTCACAACCGCCGTATTCTCCGACTGCCTTTTCTCTTGCCGCAGGATATGACATTCCTTCTGCAAGATTTTTCCCCAGAAGCTCCCTATATCTGTCATCTTCATCGGCAAGGATATTGCTTACTCTTTCGAGCGCTCCTATCTCACCTTCTTCCGTTCCGAAAGCAAGATAATCAACTGCTCCAAGAGAATCAAGCAGTCTGACTGCCCCTTCCGCAAAGTATTCAGCGCTTCCTGTAGCAGTATAGGAATCGAGCCCCAGAACCATCGAAGCCCCTGATCTCAGCGCCATTTCTGCACGTTCTCTGTATCCTATTATTGCAGGAGTTCCCCTTTGCACGAAATCTCCTGACATTGCTATAATGCAAAAATCGGCACCCGTATTTTTCATACAGGTGTCGATCATATATTTGTGCCCGTTATGAAACGGGTTAAATTCTGCTATTATTCCTAATATTTTCATATTCCTTAGTTTTTAAATGAATGTATAGGTGCAGGTATCCTTCCGGTACGGTTTACAAATGCCGAGCAGTCAAACTCGTTTATCGGCATTATAGGTGCATGGCCTAAAAGTCCGCCAAATTCAACATTC
>CAJORC010000065.1 GCA_905236615.1 uncultured Lachnospiraceae bacterium | reverse complement strand
GTCAGAATTTGACAGGATCATAGATGATATCAACAGAAAAACAGAAGAGAAAATGGAGGAAAAAAAGATGACAAAGACATTGAATATTGAAGGCATGATGTGCGGACACTGTGAAGCAACGGTAAAAAAGGCCCTCGAAGCGCTTGAAGGTGTGACGGCGGCAGAAGTAAGCCACGAAAAAGGCACAGCCGTGGTAACTCTTTCAGCTGAAATTGCGGATGATCTGCTTAAGAACGCAGTTGAAGCCAAAGACTATACAGTTACCTCAATCGCATAAATACAGCAAAGAACGCCATTAGATAAAGCTGTCCTCTTTAGGCTTCATCTGATGGCGTTAGATTTAATTTCTTTTAACTTATGAAATTTTTCCGCATCCGAAAAATATTCTTCCCGTCTTTTCTTTCGTAAAAGACCTCATCCATGCTTTTTTTCACCATAAAGATCCCGAGACCGCCTATCTGGCGATCAGCAGCAGAAAGAGTAACGTCCGGGTCTTCCTTGGCGAGCGGGTCATAAGGGATTCCGGAGTCGGTCAGAGTCACGATAACTCCTTCGGGATCTGTAGTATTTTCAACTTCTATGCAAACATCGCCTTTTTCAGGAGCATATGCATAGTGAGCAACATTCACGAACATTTCTTCAAGAGCAACATCGAGCTGCATCTGTGTTTTTATATCACAGTTGCTCTCTTCAAGGAAGGAATCCAAAAAGCCAAGCACTTCATCCAGTTTTTCGACCTCAGCGGTAATGGTAAGTTTCTTAGTCATTCCTTCCAACCTTTCTGTAAGTTCATTCAATAGTCAGAATATCCGAAAATCCTGTAACATCAAATATATCCCTAATGGTCTCATTTACATTGGTGATCTTCATTGAGCCCTGTTTGTTCATTGTTTTCTGACTGCTTAAAAGAACTCTCAGACCGGCAGATGAGATGTATTCAAGAGCTGAAAAATCGAAAATCAGCTCTGTAAGATTTGCGATATCATCTTTCAGACTGCTTTCAAGTTCCGGTGCAGTAGTAGTGTCAAGTCTTCCTACAAGAGAAATATTGAGTTTACTTCCGTCCTGAGTTTTATTTATTTCCATAGAATACCCTCCAATATAAAGAATGATTTCTGGTGAAAATATAGTTGAATGTTTTACACTATCAATTATTATACCTTAGAAAAAGAACTACTTCAATAAGAATAAAGTTAAATAAAGCCATGATTTTGCTTAAAATTTAGAGCAATTAGATGTATTCAATTTCATCTTGATAAATGTTATATTTAAAAAGCATACGGGGTTTTGCTTTAGGGGGATAATTAGTTTTTTATGAATAATAAAACAAAGACACGTCTATATCTTTTTGCCGGGTCATCGCTGACACTGATCATAGTTTATATATTTCTTCTTGTATTAAATATCAATGAACCACGTGAATACACGGCAGTTCCTTTTAATGTGCTTCTTATCCTTGTAATAATAGCCTGTGCTTCGCTGGCATTCTTTTTTTTCAGAGGACCTGTTTTTGATATTGAGGGAAAGCTGGAAAGCGTTAATATCAATGCCATGCTGGTTGCGGTATTGATCATTATTCAGGTTTCTTTTTTCTTTGAAATTGTTTCTGTAAGAAATCAGATTTTGAATTATCAGATATACACGGATATAAGAAATGGGATCACGCTTGCCGGAGAAAGTGAAAAGGAGGATCTCAATGAGCTTCTTGGCAGTCTCTGCCAGCACGGGATAA
This sequence comes from uncultured Lachnospiraceae bacterium, assembly GCA_905236615.1. GTDB lineage: Bacteria > Bacillota > Clostridia > Lachnospirales > Lachnospiraceae > NK4A144. The sequence goes on along the minus strand of CAJORC010000065.1, from coordinate 4,667 downwards.
CTGAGGCAGCGGTTTTGGATTCCGATGGCGTTATCCTTTATTCATCTGACAGTTCAAAGACAGGCAGCAGTATGCCCGGATCTGCTTATTCATATTCTTTTGGCAAGTCTGAAGAAATACGTTTTATAGTGGACCGTACATATATTAATGATCAGCTCAGGTCAATTGTTCTGAATATGCTGACGATTCTGGTCACATCTGTGTTTTTTTCGGTTGAGATAGTGATTTTTATGATAAGGCTGATTGCCAGAAATATGGCTGATTCCCTTTTAAATGCTGAGGAGGCCGAGGATGAAGGTGCGGATAAGACAATGATGAAGCCGCTTTATTATATAAGGCAGATTGCTTTCCTTTTCTATTTCGGCTCAAGGCTTTCGGGAGCATTCATCCCGACGATGGCAAAGTCACTTATGAATCCTTTTCCGTGGATATCGGATACTGCAGCTGCCGGCCTGCCCCAGACAGCAGAAACATTACTTACCTGTTCGGCTATTTTTATAACTACGATAATCCTGGAAAAGAAAGGCTGGAAGATGCCCTTCATATCAGGTCTGTTTATGGTCGCACTGGGAACATTTTTGTCAGCGTTTTCAACTGATCTACTTATTTTCGTGCTTGCAAGGGCTATAGTAGGTCTGGGTTACGGTTTCTGCTGGATGACGATGAGAAACCTGTCTCTTTTCGGAAGGAATAACAAGGAACAGCTGCTTGGCTTTGCACTGCTCAATGCCGGCATTTATGCGGGAATGAACTGTGGTGCCTCACTCGGTGCCATACTTGCGGAAATATTCGGATATAAGACAGTATTTATAATTTCGGCGGTCATGACAGTAGTTACATCTGTATTTATCATAAGAATGGAAAATGAGCTCCTTCCCCGTAAAGAAGAGAAAGAGATCGGAGAAAGGGGAGGAAACAATGGAAAAACTGCTTTAAATCCCCGGTTTATCCAGGCGGTTTTATTCGTTATACTGATGATCGCACCTGCAAGTATTGCGGCTTCTTTTCTGAGTTATTATCTTCCGCTGTATTTTGAAGAAATAGGCAGAAGTATTTCGGATGTTGGACGTGCACAGCTTCTTTATGGAATAGTCATAGTTTATGCCGGACCGTTACTGTCTGTATTCATAGTTTCTTTGAGACAGAAGAAATTGAAAAATATCAATTTTATTTATAACATTTTGATCGCATTGAGTCTTTTCCTGCCCGGGATTGGAGCCGGAATTCTGCTTCCGTTTATGGGAGCAGCGCTTTTAGGCTCGGCAGACAGCTTTGGCTTCGGAGTACAGAATAACTATTTTCTGGATCTGCCGGCGGTGAAAAGAATGGGTGCTTCAAAGTCGCTTTCAGTACTGTCGTTTATTAAAAAGATGCTTGAAATGGCAGGACCGCTGGTATTTGCTGCGGCTATTACGGCAGGTTATCAGCCGGGGATAAAGATAATGGCATCTGTATTTGCGATAATGGCAGTTCTGTTTCTGTTGTCGTGTTCTATGCTTGAGAAGAAAGATACCGGGGAGGGACTTTTATGACTGTGGCTGTAGTATATGGCGGGACTGTCGAGGAGCGCGGCCCGTCAGAGAAGAATGCCCGTGATATAGCTGATGCATTGCAAAAAAGAGGTTATGACCCGCACCTCTTTAATTTTGAACCCGGTATTATAGACAGGCTGAAAGAGATCGGAACGGAGGCTGTATTTCTGTGTACGCAGGGGAAGGGATACGGTGACGGAACCTTTCAGGCAATACTTGAGAATGAGGGAATACCGTTTACAGGCAGCAGAATGAGGGAAGCATGTCTGATAAATGATAAGATATTGTGCAAGTTTCTTTTTGATAAATACGGGATAGCTACTCCGCGCTGGGATATTTTAACTAAGAAGGATTTTGAAAATGAAAGCTATTCTTTCGAAGATTTCGGCTTTCCTTTTGTGGCAAAGGCTCCGACTCAGGGAGGAAGTTTTGGGATAGAACTTATAAGAAGCAGGGAAGATATAACTGCCATAGATAATGTTTTCAGATTTGATGATCCGATTCTTCTTGAAGAGTATATTGAAGGTAATTTTTATACAGTCGGTATCTATGAGAGCAGGGGAGAATTGGTCATCCTGCCTGTTGTGGAAGGACTTGATCTGGAAGATGAAAACAATGCTCTGATAACCTTTACAGGCAAATATGGGATAAAGGAAAATGAACTGAGTATAGAACTGTCGGATGAAATAAAAAGCATGGCTGAAAGGGTTTTTGAGATCACACATGCAAGAGGTCTTGCGAGGATTGATTTTATGCTCTGCTCTTACGATAAAAAACCTTATGTACTTGAGATAAATGCTGTACCCGGATTGAAGCACGGAAGTCTTATGCCTCAGGCAGCGGAACTTGCCGGGATAGAATATGAAGACATGATTGAGGATATACTTAAGAATGCCATGGTCACGGAGGGATAACAGATGCTTAGGAATATGAAGATCAGTATCAAGATTTTGTTAGTTATCATAGTTATGGCATTGGGATCGCTGCTGATCGTTTTTGGTGCATCCTACTATTTCATGAATTCCATGGTCGATGAATTCCAGCAGACCAATATTAGTTTGGGACTTAATTCCTCGGAAATTGCGAAGGCGTCGCTTCTGAACCAGGCGGATGACTATCTTCTGAAGCTTATCCAGAAACAGGCACAGGCAGCAAACGAGGAGTTCTGTGCGGTAAACAGGACTGTAACGAAGGCAGCGGAGTATACTCACAGCCTCTATGTTAACAGTGGTAATTTTGTGGGAAAGGAAATGCCGAGACCGGATGAAACGGAACAGGGTGTCGCCTGTCAGAAGTATTTTCTGGTAAAAGGAGTTGAGAGGACTCCCGAGATATCTGAGGAAGTGCGGATATTATCCAACTGTGAGTATATGTTTGCGCCTTCACTTAAAAACAATAATACTCTTGATAATATCTACTTGGGTACCCAGAGTGGGATTTCCTACAGATATTCAAGATCAAACCTCTACAATGAAGATTATGATCCGAGGGAACGCGGCTGGTACAAGGCAGCCATGGAAAAACCGGATACCCTTGTCTGGCTTCCGACCTACACTGATTCATATGGAAATACCTGTATCACTGCAGCTATGTCTTACAGGGATGCAAGCGGGAAAAGAGCCGGGGTTGTGGCATCAGATGTTTTGCTGACGAGCATGATAAATGATGTAATGCGGCTGAAGATAGGAGAGACAGGATCATGCTTTGTCCTTGATTCGGATATGAATTTTATCGCGCATCCTGACATGAGTAAAGAAAATTTTGATACGGATATAAGAAATCACTTTAAGAACGAAGATTTTATCAATGCGGTTAAATCTGATTCCGATGGGATAATTGAATGCGTATATGAAAATGAGAACAGTTATATCGCCTTTTCGAGGATGAAAGAAACCGGCTGGATATTCTGTGCCAGCATAGAAACCAAAGAGGTTACGGCACCTGCCATACAGGCAAAAGCGGAAAGTGATGAGCTTACGGAAATATCCCAGAGGGGGATGCAGGCCAAGCTTTTTGATATCAATAAGCTTTTCATGATATATTTTGCCATTGTCGGAATCATAGTTATCCTTATATCATTTGCAGTTTCGGGAACCATTACAAGACCGATCCAGCGGCTGGCATCCGGAGTGCAGGAAATAGGAGAGGGAAATTTCGATAAGAAGATTCCTGTTGAATCGGGAGACGAGGTTGGAAAACTTGCCGGTAAGTTTAATGAAATGCAGGATAACTTAAAGGAATATATGGAAAATATCCGGAAAGTTACTGCCGAAAACGAGCGTATAGGTGCCGAGCTGAACGTGGCAACCCAGATACAGGCTGATATGCTTCCGGGGATATTTCCTCCTTATGCGGAAAGAGATGATTTCATACTTTATGCATCCATGGATCCTGCAAAGGAAGTAGGGGGAGATTTCTATGATTTCTTTTTTGTTGATGATGATCATATTGCCCTTGTTGTGGCGGATGTATCCGGAAAGGGTGTGCCGGCTGCACTGTTTATGGTGATCGCGAAAACACTCATTAAAAACAGGACCATGATGGGCGGCGGACCTGCAGCTGTACTTATGGATGTTAACGACCAGCTCTGTGAAGGAAACAAGGCTGAGCTTTTTGTAACCGTATGGTTGGCTATAATAGAAATATCAACGGGAAAAGGTATCGCGGCAAATGCGGGACATGAACATCCGGTGCTGAGAAGAAAGGATGGCCTGTTCGAACTCATAGAATACAGACATTCTCCGGCGGTGGCTACCATGGAAGGAATACCTTTCAGAGAGCACGAATTTGAGATTCACAAGGGTGATACGCTCATTCAGTATTCGGATGGTGTGACTGAAGCAACGAATGCCGATAATGAACTTTTTGGAAATGAGCGTCTGCTCAAGGCATTAAATAAGGATCCGGACGCAGATCCGAAGATCCTTCTGAAAAACATCAGAAGCGAGATCGACGATTTTGTGGGCACGGCGCCCCAGTTTGATGACATCACAATGCTTGGATTTAAGTATCTGGGAATGTAAAAAATACCTGTAGGTAGTATATGTCATATGTAACTGTTCACACCTTGCAGGTGCTCACAGTTACGGGATTTGCCCATTTTAAGATTGCCTACGGCAATGGGGCAAATCCCAG
>CAJORC010000064.1 GCA_905236615.1 uncultured Lachnospiraceae bacterium | reverse complement strand
TAGAGGAGGAATTATGAAGATCATTGACGGTAAAGCGATTTCTGCTCAGATAAAAGATGAAATTCGTGAAAAAATAGAGAAAGACGGTATAAAGGCTTCGCTTGCGGTTATTCTCGTTGGCGAAGATCCTGCGTCTACAGTATATGTAAATAATAAAAAGAAGGCTTGTGAATATTGTGGGATTGAATCATTGTCATATGAACTTCCTGAGTCAACTTCCGAAGAAGAGCTCCTTCAGCTCATCGACAGACTGAACAGGGATGACAAGGTTACAGGTATACTCTGCCAGCTTCCTTTACCAAAACACATTAATGAAGAGAAGATCATTGATGCCATTTCACCCAAAAAGGATGTTGACGGCTTTTCAAAGCTTTCGGTAGGAGCACTTTCGGTAGGAGCAGAGGGCTTTGTTTCCTGCACTCCTGCGGGAATTATCGAGCTTCTTAAGAGGTCGGGAATAGAGATAAGCGGAAAAAGATGCGTAGTGATGGGACGAAGCAATATTGTTGGCAAGCCTATGGCTATGCTCCTTCTCAGAGAAAATGGAACAGTAACAGTGACTCATTCGAAAACAGAGAATATCCGTGAAATCACAAAAACGGCCGATATACTTGTGGTAGCTGTAGGCAAGCCTAAAATGGTAGATTCGTCTTATGTTAAAGAGGGTGCTGTTGTTATCGATGTAGGAATACACAGACTTGACCCTGAGCAGAATAACGGTAAGAAACTCTGCGGTGATGTTGACTATGATGATGTAGAAAAAGTTGCCTCAGCGATGACTCCGGTTCCCGGGGGCGTTGGTCCTATGACTATCGCCATGCTGATGTATAATACTTTGGAGGGTGCACTTCGCAGATGAAATGTCCAAATTGCGGTACAGAAATTCCTGACGGATATATGTATTGCTTTAAGTGCGGATATGCTATTCAGATGGTGCCTGATTATGAAGTAGACGTTGAAAGCAGGCTTGACGAGAGCAGGGACCGCATTGCAGGTTCACTGGATAATATCATCCATGGTTCGTCCGGAAGGACCGCATCCGGTGAAAAGATAAAAATGCCCGTTATGGAGCGGGAAGTCAGGACAGTAAAGAAGACTCGTATTGTATTATTAATTCTTGCAGCGCTAATTCTGACTTTTTCAGTATTGTTTTTTGTATTACGGAATAATAATTCCTATACCGCACTGATCTTCAAGGCAAATTTTGCTTATGATGATGATAAGTATGAGGATGCGGCGGAGCTTTATTCTAAGGCATATTCGAAATATGAAGCGGAGTTTATAACAGATAATAAACTTGTCAATAATTACGGCAAAACTTTGCTTGCATTGGGAGAATATGTAAAGGCAAGGGAAATGTTCAGCCTTGTACTTTCAAATGATGAGAATAATGTTACGGCCTGTCAGGGGATGATAGATACATACCGGGCAGAAGATAATAATGCTGAAGTCAATAATTTTATAGAGTCAATAGCGGATGAAAAGCTCTATAAAGTATTTAAGGATTACATGACAGTTCCTCCGACATTTGTGCTTAAAGGCGGAGAATATGAAGAAAGTGCAAGGATCGCTCTGAGTTCTGAAAACAGCGGTGACATATTTTATACCATGGATGGATCAGAACCGACGACCGATTCAGTCAGATATGAAAGACCGATAGTTATTAACGAAGAGGGGGAGTATCATATTTCTGCGATATTCGTTAACTCTTACGGAATGGCAAGTGAAGCAGCATCAGAAACTTACACTATCAGTTATAAAAAGCCGGGAGATCCGACAATAGAGCCTGAAGCCGGGGGATATCTTTATCCGGCCTATATTACGGCTGAGGTTTCGGATAATTCTGTTATCTATTATACGACTGACGGATCCGAGCCAAATGAAAAGTCGGCTGTTTATGATAAAAAGCTTCCGATGATGATAGGAGATAATACCTATAAGTTTATGGCTGTCTCGGACAGAGGTGTTTCCGGAAATGTGATAAGCAGGAAATATTCCCTTGGTATCTTTAATGCCGTGTGCACGCCGACAGATGCGATAAATTATGTGACGGCGTCACTTGTTGCCACGGGGGCACTGCAGGATATTTACGGAAGGATTCCCGGAGTAAACGGTCATTACAGCTATACATGCACTACTGCCGCAAAGGAAGGAAACAGGGTATATTATCTTGTTGATGAGGCTTTTATAGAAGCAGACGGGAACAACAAGGTGACCGGGACTGTATATGCTGTAGATGTCGAAAGTGGTGTACTGTACAGAACCAGACGAGGTCCTGACGGCGAATTCTATTTTTCACTTTTCTATTAAGAGTTTATAATTTAAAATGAAAAGAGCCGGATCGAAAGATCCGGCTCTGATAAAAAAAGCCACAAGGCGGACTCGAACCGCCGACCTACGCATTACGAATGCGTTGCTCTACCAACTGAGCCATTGTGGCGCACATTATCGTGCAACATTAATAATATACTACGATTTAAGCCTGATTGCAAGTATAAACTGAAAAAGTTCGGAAAGGAGTCAGATCTATGAATAAAAATCTTGAAGCAATGGAGATCAAAGATGAGCTTTTGGAAAAAGTTACAGGTGGAACAGAAGTGCTGAATGAGAATGATCTCAAAGATATAAAAGGAGATATAAAAGCAGATCTGCGCCATCCTGTAAATGAAAATAACGGTTTATTCAATTCTAAAGTAGAAAAATTTTCTTCCGACGGTATGGCAAAGAATAATGGCTATAAGTGATCAGTCATTTCTTATTGCAGCCAGAGGACTCAGGTTCATTGCGCGTTTCGAAGGGAAATATCCTGCAAGGACACCGACGATAACAGCAAATCCAAGACCGGCCAGTACCAGCCATGCAGTAATATAGCAGGTTTGCTGGCCGCTTATCTTATTTATTGCAAAAGCAACAAGAAAACTGAGGGCATTTCCGATCACACCGCCTACAAGTCCGATGGAAGCGGCTTCAAAAAGAAACAGTGCCTGAATATCCTTAAGTTCGCATCCGAGGACTTTCATTACACCGATTTCCTTAGTACGCTCGTAAATTGACATCATCATCGTATTTGCTATTCCGATAGCGGCAACAAGCATGGATACGGCACCGATACCGCCGAGCATTGCGGCCAGACTTCTGGATGACTCCTGAGTCTGTTGTATCCATTCTGAATTGCTGGTAGCATCATAACCCATGTCTTTAATTTCCTTTTGAACAGCGGAAACATATTTTATATCAGATACTTTGATATAAGCGCTTGAATAATACCATTTTTTATAAGGCTTACCGTTCTTTCTGGTAGGCTGTCCGGGGATGGTTCTGTTGCGGAAAACCTGCCTTAAGGTGGTTTTCAGGGCTTCAATATCGCAGTATACTCCGTAACTGTAGTCATACCATGCGTCTTCACCTTCACCGTAAAGAACTCCTGCTGCGGGAATTATATATTTTTTTGCAGGTGTCTTGGCTGAGGAATCATTATCATCTTCATCATCCTGACTTTCAAATCCGCTGTCGGGCTTTTCAGAGTCTGAGTTGTTTGAATTATTGTAACTTTCCGTATCAAAGACCGTAAATATGGTGTCATTCATAAGGTCGATATCCGGGCGGTTACCGGTTTCATAAAATCCCTGCCCTGTATGGGCGTCGACAAAATCATTGAGAAGCTGATTTCCGTAAATGAATTTAAGGCTTTCACCCTTGTGTGGCAGGCCGCCTTCAGAAAACTTATAATTCAGGGCTTTCAGACCTTCAAGTGTATAACCGTTGAGCTGCCATATCTCGTCCTTATATTTCCCACTCAATAAGATAGCAGAACTGGTAAGTACGGGAGATACTATCTCGACATGATCTAGGTTTGAAAAGGTAGAGATAGTATCATCGTCTATCAGATGGCTGTTGCTGGTAACGACATCGCTCTGATCGGGCATAACGGTGATGCTCGTGAGGCCGCCGTACTGCTCGATCTGTTCCAGCTGCAGTTTCTGCATGCCGAGTCCCAGTGAGACCATGGTAACTATGGAAGCGATTCCGATAACAACTCCCAATATTGTAAGGATTGAGCGGAGCTTACGTTTAAGCAGTGAACTCACACTCATCTGTAAAAGATCAGATATCTTCATCTTCTTCGTTTTCCAATTCCTTCTTCTTTGCAATACGTTTGCGAACTACAATGATGATAGTGATGATAACTCCAAGTCCGACACAGGCGGCAATGGCTATTGGAAGAACTAAAGGATTTCCTTCGTTTTCGGAAATATTTTCATCTGAGTAATCTACGTCGTCATAATTATTATCGCCGGACGTAACTGTCAGTGTGAATTCTTTTACTGTACTTGTGACATTTCCGTTTTCATCCTCATAAGAAATTACTGCGTCTATCGTACCGTCATCCATCGTTTCTGCGACACCGCTGATCATCATATCGACGCTGCCCGTGGCACCGGAGGCAAGCCCCCCGACAAATCCGAAGGTGGGCTCGATGCTGTCACCGCTTACACTTACCGAAACATTGTAAAGCTTTGTTTTTCCGGTATTGTATATGTTGAACATAAGGTTTGTCTGTTCACCGACAGCAATAGAAGCAGGCTCTACCGTGATCGCGGAAGTATCAAATTTGGAAACCTGCTTTATCGGTATTGATACCTCTGCCGAACCTTCAAAAGCTGTTGCCGAGTCGTTCTCATAATTCATCTTTATGTTCATTACATAAGGTTTCTGTTCAAGATCCGCTTTTGCCGTAAAATCCATTGAAAGAACTTTTTCTCCGCCGGCAGGCAGTGAGTCAAGGTAGAAGCTGTTTGAACCGCTGGACGGAAGAAACGCGGCGTAAGAACTGGCTTCGTCTTTTCCGGCAACAACTGCAGTCAGGTCAAGCTCAAGGTTATTAACAGCTGTGCGTCGTGAAGTATTCTTTATATTCAGGTTTAATGTAAATGTGTCGCCTGCGTATATTTGAGCGGGTGATGTAGTAAAGCCCGTTACTATGATACGCGGTGTCGATTTGTCCGAAGGATCTTCGTAACCGCTTGTGTTTCCGTATTTAGGAAGTCCTATTGTTTTTACATAAGTGGAGACGGTGCAGCTTTCCTGAACTCCGTCGGAATTGGTATAAAGAACATTGTAATTGATCTTGTAATAACCGCTTTTAACGTCTTCTCTCGTCTGAAAAGCCCAGACACAGTTCTGGGCACGCTTGTTCCTGTCTTTCTCGGCATTTTCGCCGTAAAGAGTATCTATTTTCTGGGTGAAACCTGTAGAAAAAATTTCAAAAGGAAATTCGTCGGTTTTTTCTGAGATAACTGGAGTAACGACAACATCAGTTACGTTGGTCTTAAACATATTTACAAGAGGGAGAACAACTATTACCCCTTCTCCGTGAACTGCAGTGGGAGTAAACCACGTTGCACCGGGAACGATATAGTCGCTGCTGGAACTTGCGGTTGAATGATCGGTACCGGTTTCCGTACTGCTGTCTTCAGAAGATGAGGACGAAGAAGATGAGCTGCTGTCATCATCATCGTCATCATCATCATTATCTTCGGTTGAAAGATAGATAAAGTGGTTCTTTTCATCGGGATCATTATCTGAAATCCCGTTATTGTCTGAAATACCGCCATTATCCGAAAGCGTGTGGGCAGCAGAGCATGTAACACTGCCGGAATAAACGGATAAAAGCAAAGAAGTTACAATTGCTGCCGAATATGTTAAATACCTGTATAATTTCAATTTCTTAGTCCTTTCTTAAACGATTTTGCCGTCACTTATACGTATCTGCTTGTCAGCATAGGAAGCAAGGTGGTCGTCGTGAGTTACCATTACGAGAGTCTGACGGTCTTTTTTTACAATGTCCTGCATGAGAGACAGCATCTCACCGGCTGTATGAGAGTCAAGGTTTCCGGTAGGTTCATCCGCAAATATGATCTCGGGATGTACAACCAGAGCCCTTGCTATGCCGACGCGCTGCTGCTGACCTCCGGACATCTCATTCGGCCGGTGTGTCATATATTTTTCCAGCCCTACATGCTTCAATGCTTCAATTGAACGTTTTTCCCTGACTTTCTTATCTATTCCTCTGAAGCTTAGAGGCAGTGCCACGTTTTCTATTGCATTCAGCGTACTCATAAGGTTGTAGGACTGGAATATGAATCCCACGTGTTCACGTCTGAAGCGGACAAGTTCTTTCTCATTAAGTTTTTCAATATGTTTACCGGCTATTACTATCTTTCCCTTGCTGGGTTTTTCAAGTCCGGCCATCATATTAAGAAGGGTGGACTTACCTGAGCCGGAGGTTCCGACGATGGCAACAAATTCCCCCTTCATTATGTCAAAACTGACACCGTTCAGGGCATAGACCTTTTCCTGCCCGCTTTTATATATCCGGTACAGATTTTCCACATGTATTACCGGTTTTTCAGAATTTATTTCCTGCATATATCGTCCTTATAAACTGTGGCCTGAAAAGCCAATCTTATGTATTGATTATAGTACACAATAATAAAAAAAACCTTAATATGATAAAAAAATAAAAAAATAAACATTAGATATAAAAAAACAAACATATTGTACAGAGAATGGAACAGAAATGAATTTTTATTAACTAAATTGTAAATAATCTTAATTGAATCTGCTTCGTTAAAAACAGATAATAAATAAAAATGGAGTTGAGATCAATAATATCGCCATGCATATACATCAAACAGAGGAGGCGAAAAGAACAACAGGGAAAGCATGGGATCGTATTGGATCGAGACAAAAGAAGAGGACCGGTCAGAAACGGGCTCTTAAAGGATAATTGGATAACGGATAATGGATAATGGATCAGAAAGGTGGATTTGCAATGCGTAACAGGCATTATAAGAAGTTTATGTGTGCTTTTCTTGCAAGTGCAATGGTTGTTTCTTCAGTACCGGGAAGCATGGTACCTGCCTTTGCGGAAGAAGACACAGAAACAGGGGATGAAACGCAGAGTTCAAATGAGTCTGAAGAAGCTTCTGAGGCAAAACTGATAGCTTCAATTGATTTTGACGGGGAGAGTGCAGAAGATAGAAAGGGTGCTGAAGTAGAGGTTGTCGGAACGAGCCGGTATTCTGATGAAACTGAAAGCGGAGAAGGAAAATCATTTTATCTTGATGGAAGCACATATCTGAACGTAAGCGATGAAGATGGCGGAAGTCTTTTGAGCGGACATGATGCGCTCACGATTTCCTATAAAAGTAAGTCTGAAAAGGCAAGTTTCAGCTGGGGTTATTTTGCTGCCAACGATTCAAGCGCACGCAGCGAGAAAAATCTTCACTACATCGGAGTTCTGGATTCAACTACTTCTGTTACGGCAGAGCGGTTTGGTGACAGCCGTACGACTTCGATAGCGGCATCATCATCATCGGTCTGGAAGAATGTAACAGTAGTATATGAAAATGATACTACAAGATTATATATAAACGGTAAGCAGAAGAGCAAGGCAACAGGCTGTATAGAATTGTCCAAAGTTCTCGGAGACAGCAGCATATTCCAGATCGGTAAGGCAAACTGGGGCAAAGGAGAATATTTCAATGGATATATTGATGACATTGAAGTTTATGACGGAGCCCTTGATGCAGAGACAATCGCAAAGAAAGATGCTCTTGAGAAGAAAAATACGACAACCGTTGAGTACGACGGAAATGACGTTAATGCTCAGGGAGAAAAAGCAGGACTTACAATTACCGATGTGTCAGAGATTGACCTTTCGGATATAAAGGTTGAAAAGGGAACTTCTCTTGAACTTCCGTCCAAGGTTGAAGTAACACTTTCAAACGGTAAGAAGCGCGATGCTTATGTAAGCTGGACTAACTCAGATACGCTTGAGCATGTCACAAATGCAGATCAGCTTTCTACCGGGAAAAATAAGCTGACAGGAAGGCTTTCATATTTTCCGAGTCCGCTTGTTTCCGAGAAAGCCGATCCTTTCATCATATATAACGAGGATGACGGATACTATTACATGACATCATCATGGCCGGCTCTCGGAAGCATAAAGGACGGTTATGACAGGATAGCATTGAGACGTGCGAAGACTCTTACCGGTCTTCAGAATGCCGAGGATCATGTGATCTGGAAGGCAAACTCATCGGGAGCGCTCAGCAAGCATATCTGGGCACCTGAGATGCACAAGGTAGGAGATAAATGGGTCGTATATTTTGCCGGAGTATGCAACAGCGGAGATTGGTCTATCGGATGCCACTGTCTGGTATGCAGTGATCCGGCCAAGCTTCTCAGCTCAGATAACTGGGAGCTTGCAAACGGAGACGGACTGATGCTTCAGAAAGATGGCAAGAATGACATCTTTAACGGCACATTCTCTCTTGATATGACCTATTTTGAAAATGAGGATACTGACGGAAACAACAGAGGATATGTCGTATGGGCTTATAAGCCGAGTTCTTCCAACCTTATGATAGCAGAGATCGATAAGGAGAAGCCGTGGCAGCTTAAATCGGATCCCGTTACGATCGCAATCCCGTCATATTCATGGGAAATGACAACAAATAAGGTTAACGAGGGACCTGCAGTATTAAAGAACGGCGATAATATCTATATCGCTTTCTCGGCAGACGGAACAGGAGATGAGTATAAGGTAGGTCTTCTTACAGCCGATAATGATTCGGATCTTCTCGATCCTGACAGCTGGAAAAAG
>CAJORC010000063.1 GCA_905236615.1 uncultured Lachnospiraceae bacterium | reverse complement strand
CGAAAAGCAGAAGCCGTAAAAAGGCTGCGGTAAAGATCAGTGAACCTATCCCTGAAAGACCTAAGCGCCTGTTCAGCATGAGTGCAGGTTATGTTCTTTTCCTCACTTTTTCGCTTCTTGTTTCTGCGGCTGTATGTATATGGTATGTACGTCTTCGTTCGGAGCTTACTGCAAGCCAGAAAGAAATTTCAAAACTTGAAACTACATATAATGCACTGAAACAGGCTAATGATGAGGAATATGACCGGATCATGGCTTCTGTTGATCTGGAAAATATAAAGAAAAGGGCAATGACAGAGTATGGCATGAAGTACCCGAAAGAGGATCAGGTTGTGAATATCTCGGGTGCCGATGATGATTATGTCAGACAGTATGGAGACATACCGAAAAAATAGGAAAGATCATTAATGAAAAAGATTAAAAGAATTACAATAAGTATGCGGAAAAAGCTGGTGGTACTTTTTATAATAGTGCTGGCAGCTTTTATTGCATTAGGATATAAATTGTATGCTATTACAAGGGACAAAGGCGATGCGTATAAAAGACAGGTGCTTTCCCAACAGAAAACTTCGTCAACTGCAATTCCCTTCAGAAGAGGTGACATTCTCGACAGGAAGGGAAGCAGGCTTGCATATTCGGAAAAAGTTTATAACCTTGTCATCGATGCAAAGCAGATGAACGAAGATGAAGGAATAAACCGTGAGCCAACACTTTCAGCAATAAGTATGAGCTTCCCGGAAGTGGATATGGAGGCTCTGAGAAAATATGTAACGGAAAAGCCCGGTTCCAGATACAGGGTATTTGCTAAAAAGATATCTTATGATGAAGTTGAAAAATTTGAAGAACTTCAGAAAGAGTCCCAGGCAGCCACAGTTTCTGCAGACGAGAAGATAGGTGTCATAAAAGGCGTTTGGTTCGAGGAAGATTACACAAGAAAATATCCTTATGACTCGCTTGCCTGTGACGTTGTCGGATTTGTACAGGGAAATAATGTCGGATTTTACGGACTTGAAGGTTATTATAACGATACACTTAACGGAATAAACGGAAGAAGCTACAGCTACTTAAATGATGATAATGTCATGGAGGACAGCATCCAGCCGGCAAAGGACGGAAAGACTCTGGTGACTTCACTGGACATTAACGTACAGTCTATAGTAGAGAAGCACATCAAGCTTTTCTATGAGAAGTATAAGGACTTCTACAGGGAAGGCGCGGCAGCGGAAAACGTCGGTGTCATTGTAATGAACCCGAATAACGGTGAAGTTTATGCAATGGCAGGTTATCCGGTTTTCAACTTAAATGACCCTGAAAACATGGATGACGTTGATCTGACACCGTTTATGAAATCGGCTTCTTCAAATGCTGTTTCGGGAAATACAGTTTCGGATAATCTTCCGGAAACTGTTTCGGATGATATGGTAAGCGGCAATGCCGCTGAGATGGATGATCTCACAAAAGCAAAGAATGCAATATGGAGAAATTACTGTATATCCGACTCTTATGAGCCCGGTTCGGTAATGAAACCCTTTACGGTTGCCGGTGCACTTGATGCAGGAAAGATCACGGGAGAGGAAAGCTACGACTGCGGCGGTTATCTGGAAGTCGGAGGATTCAGGATCCATTGTCATAACCGGCTGGGTGACGGGCTTTTGAGTGTCCAGCAGGGCATGGCAAAATCCTGTAACGTCGTGCTTATGAATATTGCTTTTGCAATGGGCAAGGAAGAGTGGCTCAGATATAACAGGATATTTAATTTCGGACTTAAGACGAATATCGACCTTTACGGAGAGACAAATGCGAGCTCTGTAATCTTTGACGAGAACATGGGCCAGACAGATCTTGCGGTAGCTTCGTTTGGACAGGGATTTAATGTTACAATGATACAGATGGCGGCAGGATTTTCGGCGCTTATCAACGGAGGATATTATTATCAGCCCCATCTTGTGACAGAAGTGAAGAATTCGGATGGTGCGGTTATAGAGGAAGTCGAGCCGAGACTTTTAAAGCAGGTTATTTCCGAGAGTACATCGAAAAAGATGCGGGATATGCTCAAAACTGTTGTCATGAGCGATCCGAAGGAATGTACAGGATGGTCTGCAAGACCAGCAGGTTATACCGAGGGAGGAAAGACGGGTACAGCCCAGAAGATTCCAAGAGGAAACGGAAATTATCTCATATCGTTTATGGGATATGTGCCTGCTGATGATCCTCAGGTGCTCTGCTATGTTATCATAGATACACCTAACCATCCTCAGCAGTCAGAGTCAACAAGACTTGCAACAACACTGAATAAGGATATAATGACAGAAGTTCTCCCTTACTTGAATATTTTCCCTACTGAAGAGATCACGGAAGATGAAAGAGCCCAGCTCAGTGAGAGCCAGCAGGCATTCTTTGTAGGCTCTGACGGTGTGAGTGAAAATTCTGTAAGCGCCGATAGCGCAGAAGGAGCAGAAGAGGGTGCTGACGGGGATGCGATCGTGATAAATCCTGAAGAAACTGTTTCTTATGACAGTGCGGGTAAGGCGATCTCACAGAATGAGATCCGTTATGATGAAGCTACCGGCTATCCGATAGATCCTGCTACGGGAGAAGTACTTGATCCTGTAACCCTTCTGCCGATAAATGGTGACGCATCGTTTATAACAGGCGGGCAATGATACTTGAAACATCGAAATATCTGATTTATAATCCTATAACATAGAAATAGGAGAAAAAAGCTTATGTTTATATTATTTTTAATAACGCTGGCAATTGGTTTTGCTTTGTCGGCAGTATCCGGGATATTCGTACTGCCGGCACTGAAGAAGCTTAAAGCAAGTCAGACGGAAAGAGAAGAAGGACCTGCTTCGCATAAGGTGAAAAGCGGAACGCCGACGATGGGTGGAATAATGTTCCTGCTTGCGTTTGTGATAGTGGGAATCGTATTTTCATTTAAGTTCAGGATGATAATACCTATAGTGATATCCACCGTCCTCTTCGGAGCAATCGGTTTTATTGATGACTATATAAAAGTGGTGATGAAGCGTAATCTCGGCCTTCGTGCATGGCAGAAAATGGCATTGCAGATACTGGCTACGGGAGCGCTCCTTTACTATGTTTACAGGTTTACGGCATTGGAATTTGATATGCTGGTTCCTTTTTCGGCATTGTTCTCTGCAGATGCGGAAGACCTGTATGTGAATTTCGGTGTATTTACGATACCGCTTTTGTTTATAGTGATCATAGGAACGGTAAACGGTTCGAATTTCACGGACGGACTTGACGGACTTTTAAGTTCGGTAACGCTTGTGATATGTCTTTTCCTTGCAGCAGTTTCGATAAAACTGGGTGTACAGATAACACCGGCTGCCGGAGCCATGGCAGGAGCACTTATCGGATTCCTTCTTTATAACTGGCACCCGGCCAAGGTCTTTATGGGGGATACAGGTTCTCTGGCGCTGGGAGGCTTTGTTGCAGCTTCCATGCTGATGCTTAAGATGCCGCTTCTTCTTGTGTTTGTGGCATTTATATATCTTGCAGAAGTGCTTTCCGTAATAATACAGGTACTTTACTTTAAGGCCACAGGCGGAAAGAGATTTTTCAGAATGGCACCGATACATCATCATTTCGAACTCGGAGGGTGGAACGAGATTCAGGTGGTAAGGGCTTTCACGATTGCTACGCTTATACTTTGCGTGGTAACGTATATCATAGTCTGATCTGATTATGGCAAGAAGACAGATAAGTCAGACAGGGAATACAAAGAAAAACAGAGCGCTGTTTGTAGATCCGCCTTTGTTGATAGTGGTCATACTACTGCTCTGCTTCGGTCTTATAATGGTCTATTCCGCCAGCTCTTATGAGGCCAGTATAAATTTCAGCGATTCAACATTCTATCTTAGAAAACAGTTCGGAGCAAGTGCACTGGGGCTTGCCTGTATGATCATCTCTTCTAAGATTGATTATCATCTGGTGAAGAAAGGCGCGCCCATTTTTTATCTGCTCGCTCTTTTTTCAGTGATTTTGGTTAAGACTCCTTTGGGAATGACAATTAATGGAGCGAACAGATGGATAAAGCTCGGACCGCTTTCGGTACAGCCTGCTGAAATAGTAAAGCTTGCGCTGATAATCTTTCTGACTGGATTTATCTGCAAGAGAAAAGATGAGCTTAAATATTTTAAAGGCTTTTTGAAGTGTATGGTACCGGCACTTATACCGGCGTTTATGGTATACCGTATTACGAACAACATGAGTTCGGCACTTATAATTACAGGGATAGCAGTGGTTATGCTTTTTGTAGCATCCCCAAGGTACTGGTATTATGTGCTGGGAGTCATTGGCATGACAGGAGCTGTGGTAGGGCTTGTTTATATTGTGAGAAGCGGTATCCTGCCTGATAATATTTCATTCAGACTTGATCGTGTGAAGGCATGGCTCAATCCTGAAGCTTATGCCTCGGGCAAAGGATATCAGACTCTGCAGGCGTTGTATTCAATCGGATCCGGCGGGCTGACAGGAAAGGGACTAGGACAGAGCATTCAGAAGCTTGGGCTTGTGCCTGAAGCACAGAATGATATGATCTTTTCCATAATCTGTGAGGAACTTGGACTTTTTGGTGCTTTTGCGGTGATTCTGATGTTCCTTATACTCATATGGAGGCTTCTGTTAGTAGCGATGAGTGCACCGGATTTTTTTGGATCATTGCTCGCTGTTGGAGTTATGGGGCATATTGCACTGCAGGTTATCTTAAATATAGCCGTTGTTACTAATGTAATTCCGAATACCGGAGTTACGCTTCCGTTTATTTCATACGGAGGTACTTCGATCCTGTTCCTGATGGCGGAAATGGGCATTGCCCTTAATGTTTCAAGAGCGCAAAAAGCAGACTAAGACGGATAAAACGATATGAAAGAAAAGCATTGGATGATAAAAAAGACAGCAATTGTCATAGGGGTTATTCTGGCGCTGCTTCTGCTTGTCTTTTGTATCGGAATGAAGGCTTTTCATGTCTCAACAGTACATGTAAAGGGTAATTCCTATTATACAGATGATGAAGTAAGGAAAATGCTTCTAAAAGGAAGATTTGCCTATAATTCTCTTTACTTAAAGCTTAAGTATTCGGGTGGGATAAAGGAAGACCTGCCGTTTATTGAGAAAGCTGAGATTGCTTTTGATTCTGCGAACGAGGTAACCATAACGGTTTATGAAAAGTCGATTGCCGGCTGCGTTTCCTATCTGGGCCGCTATATGTATTTTGACAAAGACGGGATAATAGTGGAAAGTTCCATGGAAAAAACAGAGGATATCCCTGTGGTACTTGGACTTAAATTTGACCGCTGTGTAATGGGGGAACTGCTTCCGGTAAGCAATAAGGAAGTTTTTAAGGAAATTCTTTCGTTGACTCAGCTCTTAAATAAATATTCGATAGTCTGCGACGATATATTCTTTTCGGATGACAGTAATATCATTCTTTATTTCGGTGATGCCCGTGCCTCGCTGGGAACGATGGATAACATAGATGAGAAAATGATCAAGCTTCAGTATATCGTTCCGGAGCTCAAAGGCATGAGCGGCGTTCTTCATATGGAAAATTATGACGGAGAAAATAAGGATGAATACATTACTTTTGAAATTGATGAATGAAAAATGGTTGATTATTCGTGCAAAAGGTTATATTATAGACTAAATGGCGTATTATGAGAAAAACAATGAGTATGATCATTCAGATAATACTTGGGGAGATGTAAGGAGGAAATATCTGTGACGGAGCTTAATATACAGATAAAGGAAGAAGAAGCAGGTTCTTCATGCAGAATATTGGTAGTCGGCGTGGGCGGAGCCGGAAATAATGCGGTTAACCGCATGATTGATGAGAATATAGAAGGCGTCGACCTTTTAGGTGTTAATACTGATAAGCAGGCGTTACAGCATTGTAAGGCTCCGAGACTTTTACAGATCGGTGAGAAGCTTACGAGAGGACTGGGTGCCGGTGCGCAGCCTGAAATGGGAGAGAAGGCAGCAGAGGAAAGTCAGGAAGAAATATCCAATGCAGTAAAGAATTATGATATGGTTTTTGTAACCTGTGGAATGGGCGGCGGTACAGGTACCGGAGCAGCTCCCGTTATCGCGCGAATTGCAAAAGAGCAGGGAATACTTACAGTAGGTGTTGTTACAAAACCGTTTAAGTTTGAAGCAAAGACAAGAATGTCTAATGCAAAGGGCGGAATTGAAAAGCTTAAGAGTTCCGTTGATACACTTATCGTTATTCCTAACGATAAACTTCTTGAGATTGTTGATCGCAAGACTTCTTTTGCAGATGCTCTTAAAAAGGCAGATGAAGTTTTACAGCAGGCAGTACAGGGAATTACAGATCTTATCAATGTTCCTGCACTTATCAACCTTGACTTTGCAGATATCAGAACAGTCATGAAAGATAAGGGTATTGCCCATATCGGTATCGGAATGGCTAAAGGTGAGGATAAGGCAAGCGAGGCAGTTAAGCTTGCGGTTGAAAGCCCGCTTCTTGAGACAACCATTCGCGGTGCTTCCAATGTTATCGTTAATATTTCGGGAGATATCACTCTCTTTGATGCAAATGATGCTGCTGATTATGTTCAGACCCTCACCGGAGAGGATACAAATATCATCTTTGGTGCAAAGGAAGACGATACAGAGTCTGATTTCGTTAAGATCACAGTTATCGCTACCGGACTTGATGACAGCGCTTCAGAGCAGCCTAAGTTCTCACAGCCTGCATTTACAAGCCCTGCACCGAAGCAGCCTGTAAATCCCGGTGTTTCAACCTTTAACCCGCCTAATTTCGGCGCAGTTCAGCCTCAGAAATCTGCCGGAAATGTTATCCAGAACGGGAACAGACCTTATCAGGCAGGCTCAATGCCTAACCGTGTAGAGCCTAAGTCGATAAAGGTTCCTGATTTCCTTAAGAGGAGCTGAATATGAAGTGCCCTTTTTGTGGACATGATAATACTCGGGTAATCGATTCGAGACCGGCTGATGACAATAACTCCATCAGACGGAGAAGAGCCTGCGATGAGTGCGGTAAGCGGTTTACGACTTATGAAAAAGTTGAGACCATACCTCTTATGGTGATCAAGAAGGACAATAACCGTGAGACTTACGAAAGAGTAAAACTGGAAGCAGGTGTTCTCAGAGCCTGTCATAAACGACCGGTTTCTGCGGAGCAGATAACAAAGCTTGTTGACTCGGTTGAAAATGAAGTTTTCAGTCTGGGTGAGAAGGAAGTGTCCAGCACGATCCTCGGCGAGCTTGTTATGAAGAAACTTAAGGAACTTGATGCGGTGGCTTATGTCAGATTTGCCAGTGTATATCGGGAATTTAAGGATGTTGGGTCATTTCTGGAGGAACTCAAGAAAGTACTTGAGTGAGATGACTTGGTTTAATTGATATTTAAGGGGAGGAAGTTTGGGAATCCTGTTCTCAGACCCTCCCTTTTATTGTAAAAGGAACCTGTATGTTTAAGAGATTTTATCCTGATGAAGAATGTACATCAACATATAAGATAGACTTCGAAAAATATTATGCGGAGGGATACAGAGGAGTCATTTTTGATATAGACAACACTTTGGTTCCGCACGATGCGCCGGCAGACAAAAGAGCGATACAGCTTTTTAAGTATCTGAAGAAGCTGGGGTTCAAATGTGTACTTCTGTCAAATAACAGAAAATCGCGAGTTGAGAAGTTTAACGATGCGGTAAAGGCTGATTTTATCCACTTTGCCTGTAAACCTTCGAAAAAAGGATATTTAAAGGCGATGGAAATAATGGGAACGAAACCGGAAAACACTTTTTTTGTGGGAGATCAGCTTTTCACTGATGTCTGGGGTGCAAAAAGGGTAGGAATACACAGTATTCTTGTTCGTCCGATGAATCCGAAGGAGGAGATACAGATCATTCTGAAACGCCTTCCGGAGAAAGTTTTACTTAAGTTATATCATCGAAGGAACAAAAAATATAAAAAATTACCCTTGAAATAGTTTTGAACTTAGTGTAGAATGTCTAAGTATTTGACATGTGTTATTAATAGGAGGAATATTGAATGGTATCTGCAGGTGATT
>CAJORC010000062.1 GCA_905236615.1 uncultured Lachnospiraceae bacterium | reverse complement strand
GTCCACCAGACCTTTTGCCATCTTCCGCACGCGGGACTTATAGTGATTATGCGGAAGGGAACTTGAACCCAGCGGCTCACTTTTAATGAAACAATGGAGGTTTTAATGCTTGATATAATATTGGATTCTTTGATAGATGCGGTTAAGCTTCTGCCGTTTTTGTTTTTGACATATCTTGCTATGGAATATATGGAAAGCCATATGAGCGAAAAGATCAATGAAACGGTTAAAAAGGCCGGGAAACTGGGACCTTTGTACGGCGGTATCCTTGGTATGTTTCCGCAGTGCGGCTTTTCTGCTGCAGGTTCAAACCTTTATGCCGGAAAGATAATTACGGTTGGAACGCTGATAGCAATATATATGTCCACTTCGGATGAAATGCTGCCCATTTTTATTTCGGCAAGCGTACCGCTTCCGGAGCTTCTGAAAGTTCTTTTTACGAAAGCTGCAATAGGAATATTCTGGGGTTTTGCAATAGATTTCGCGAGAAAGAACATATTTAAGAGAAAACCGGACGAAATGGACATCAGGCATTTCTGCGAACATGAGGGATGCCATTGTGAAGAGAAGAAACCGGAACCTCCGAAAAATGTACATCATCTTGAGGAAAAGCATCATCATCACGGGATAATTCTTCCGTCACTCAGGCATACAGTTAAGATATTTATATATATTCTTATTTTTAATCTGATCATTAACGGAATAATCGCTTTCGCAGGTGAAGAATCCCTGAAAAATGCAGCACTCGGCACGAGGTATCTCGGAATCATCCTGACAGGTATCGTGGGGCTTATACCCAACTGTGCGGCATCAATAGCCGTTACACAGCTTTATCTGGAGGGAATAATCGGATTCCCGGCGCTTATAACCGGACTTCTGAACGGTGCCGGAGTCGGACTGCTTATCCTTTTCAAGGTTAATGACGATCTGAAGAAAAACATCTCGATAGTGGGGGTTTTATATCTGCTGAGCGTCTTCACGGGACTTGTCATGGAACTGCTGATCTAGTTAGTTTTCCTTGATAAAATGCGAAATCTACATTATAATTGAGTAGTGTAATGAATTCTACGCGAGGAGGATGCGTCAATGGGCTTTTTTAGCGATTTTAAGGATGACCTTGAGTCGTCACTGGAAGAAGTAAATGAGACTCAGGATACAACTGCGGCAGAAGAATTACCGATAGAAGATATTTCTATAGAGGATAAGGCAGCGGAGGAAGCTTTATCCGAAGAAATTCCTTTAGAGGAAATTCCGGTGGAAGAAGTCGCTGTTGCGGAGGGGGATATTATTGGAGAAATACCCTCGGAGCCGTCAGATATTACGGAGACTGTTGAAGCCGGAGCAGTGGAACTGCCTCAGGAAGACATCGAAATTCCGGTGGAGACTGAGAGTATTGAAAATAATCAGATTGAAGAGGAGAGTATTGAGATGAGTGGAGATGTAAACGAATTTGAGAACGTATTGAGTGATGGACCTGCATCTGATGAGGTTGGCAGCATTACAGTCGGAATGACCATTAACGGTAACATTTCGTCAGAAGGCTCACTTGACCTGTTGGGTTCCGTGATCGGAGATATCAACATAAAGGGGAAACTTAATATTTCCGGTTCTATCACAGGTAACTCAAATGCAGCAGAGATTTTTGCTGATTCTGCAAAGATCACTGGTGAAGTTGTTTCAAGCGGTGCCGTAAAGGTAGGACAGGAGTCTGTTATCATCGGAAACATCACTGCAAATTCAGCAGTTATCGCAGGTGCTGTTAAGGGAAATATCGACGTACACGGACCTGTAATCCTTGATACTTCAGCTATCGTTATGGGTGATATCAAGTCAAAATCAGTACAGATCAACAACGGTGCGGTTATCGAAGGTCACTGCTCACAGGCTTATGCTGATGTCAGCCCTACATCGTTCTTTGATGATTTCAAGAGCAACTTCGAAAACAAGAAGAAAAAATAATTATAAGGACTTAACGTAATATGAAAAGAGTAATGCTTAAACTCTCCGGTGAGGCTCTCGCCGGAGATAAGAAGATGGGCTTTGATGAAGCTACCGTTCGTGAAGTGGCTCTTCAGGTAAAAAAGCTTGTCGATAAAAAGATTGAAGTCGGAATTGTTATCGGAGGCGGAAATTTCTGGCGAGGCAGAAGTTCCGAAAGCATTGACAGGACAAAAGCTGATCAGATAGGAATGCTCGCTACGATAATGAACTGCATTTATGTGTCTGAGATATTCAGATCCGAAGGTATGATGACAAATATCCTGACACCTTTTGAGTGTGGCTCTTTTACAAAGCTTTTCTCTAAGGACAGGGCAAATAAGTATTTTGCTCACGGACAGGTGGTATTTTTTGCTGGTGGAACAGGTCATCCGTATTTTTCGACAGATACAGGAGTTGTTCTTCGTGCCATTGAGATTGAAGCAGATACCATTCTTCTTGCGAAGGCCGTGGACGGAGTATATGACTCTGATCCGAAGAGCAATCCTGATGCGAAGAAGTATGACAGCCTTACGATCAATGAGGTTATAGAAAAGAAGCTTCAGGTTATCGATCTTGCAGCATCTATCCTTGCTATGGAGAATAAAATGCCCATGAGGGTATTTTCACTTAACGAAAAAGACGGAATAATGAATGCGGTAAGCGGGGACTTTAAGGGAACCGATATTACGGTATAATTACTGAAAGGGAAAATGATGGACGAGAGAGTAAAGAAATACGAAGTCAAAATGACAAAGTCTCTTGACAATCTTGATGGAGAGTACAAGGCAATCAGAGCAGGAAGAGCAAATCCTCACATTCTTGATAAGATCCGTGTGGATTACTATGGAACTCCTACTCCTCTGCAGCAGGTTGGAAATATTTCTGTACCTGAGGCAAGAGTTATCATGATCAAGCCTTATGACAAAGGCATGATGAAAGAGATCATCAAGGCTATTGAAGTTTCTGATATAGGTATTAACCCGAACAACGACGGAACATCTATCAGGCTTGTATTCCCTGAACTTACAGAGGAACGTCGTAAGCAGCTCTGTAAGGATGTTAAGAAAAAGGGTGAAGAGTGCAAGGTTGCCATCAGAAATATCAGACGTGACGGAAATGAAGAGTTTAAGAAGCTTTCTAAGACTGATGTTTCGGAAGACGTCATAGCTGAGCTTCAGGATGATTTGCAGAAGCTTACGGATTCCTTTATTAAGAAGGTTGATGCTGCATCTGCAGAAAAAGAAAAGGAAATCATGACAGTATGAAAATACCAGCACACATCGCTATAATTCTTGATGGAAACGGCAGATGGGCCAAGTCTAAGGGTATGCCCAGAACTTACGGGCATACTGTGGGCGCAAAGAATGTTGAGACAATCTGTCGTGCATGTCACGATATCGGTGTGAAATATCTTACGGTATATGCTTTTTCGACGGAGAACTGGTCAAGACCTACCGATGAGGTGTCTGCGCTTATGCTTCTCCTCAGACAGTATCTGGCAACCTGCCAGAAAACTGCGAAAAAGAATAATATGAACGTTAGGGTCATAGGTGATAAGACAAAGCTTGATAAGGATATTCAGGAGACTATTAATAAGCTTGAGTCTTACACAGCAGACTTTGATGGTCTTTACTTTACGATTGCCTTAAACTATGGAAGTCGTGATGAGATATGCCGTGCCATCAATAAGATCAATGAAGAAAAGGAAAAGGGAATTATTGCAAAGGATGAGCCTGTTACCGAAGAGATGATATCAGCCCATCTTGATACTGCCGGAATGCCGGATCCTGATCTGCTTATCAGGACAAGCGGAGAGGAGAGACTTTCTAATTTCCTTCTCTGGCAGTGTGCATACACAGAATTCTATTTTACAAAGGTTCATTGGCCTGAATTTGGTAAGAATGCCCTTATGGAAGCCATAGAGGCATATACAAAACGCGACAGGCGATACGGTGCGGTTAATACGGAGGAGTCTGGAAATGCTTAAGACCAGAGTATTGAGCGGTATAGCTCTGGTAATTATATTGGCAGGTGTGCTATATGAGGGAGGGTACTTTTTGTGGACCCTCCTATTG
>CAJORC010000061.1 GCA_905236615.1 uncultured Lachnospiraceae bacterium | reverse complement strand
TGTTATACAGATTTTGAGGAATATGAGGTTACATATCTCATAACGGCTTTTACAAAGGACGAGCAGGAAAATCTCACAAAAAGCGAAAAGAATGTGTTAAAGAAACTTGTTAAGGCATTAAAGGAAGAAGCAGGAAAGAATAGGGGGCAAAAATCATGAGTTCACTATTTGAGGATCTTCGTGAAGGATTACAGGAAGCTATCGATTACGAGAAAGGTTCCGGGAAAGCTAAAAGAACGGTATTTATGATCACACCTGTTAATAAATACTCTAATGAACAGATAAAATCTATTCGGAATAAATCCGGGATGACACAGGCTGTATTTGCCAATTATATGGGAGTATCAAAGAAAACTGTGGAGGCATGGGAACTTGGGCGTACACATCCTACAGGACCGGCATGCAGACTTCTGGATATCCTCGATCAAGGTAAGGAGAACGAGCTATCTTTCGTATCTGTTAACACTAATTAGCACTGTAATATTATGACAAAAAGAACCGTCCCAATGTCATTTAGTTAAGTCCCAAAAAGAGTGTAACATACAATAGCCCGGCTGTTAAACAGAACATGCTATTGATTAATTACATGCTTTTTTCAATATAAAAGGGAACGCGAACTAGGCAGGGTGGATTCCTGCTGATTTCCTCGGTATTCAGTTGGTTAATACTAAGGCCTGTTAACCAGTGATACGAACCGTTTTGATCTTTTTTTTCGTATAAACGTCCTGTCGGGCCGAACACAGGTAAGGTATTTTATCAGCAGCGGCTTAACTTCCGAACTTTTTATTTTGTTCAAAATGAAGTTCCTGCATGTGATGACAGCATCGGACACTGATATCTTATACTTGTGCTTTGTACACCTTTGAGGCAGAGAAACGCTGTGAACAAGAAGCATTGTCAGATTATATAGAACGAGTCTGGCATAGATCTCCTGAATTATGAAGTCTCTCCTCTTGCTATGGAAATAATTGAGAGCAACATTGTATTTCAAAAAACGGAATGATGTTTCAATTCCCCAGCGGAGATGGTAAAGGTGCTTAAGTGTACTTACATCAAATTCCTCTGCAGGAAGATTTGTCATGAGGTATTCGTATACCCCTTCGTCGATTTTGACCTTTACCAAACGTACTGAGATAGGAAATGTTGAAGTTCTGTTATTAACATCGATAAAATCGAATCTTCTGTTCGACCGGATGCAGATATATTTTTCTGGATCATTCTGGTAGATTCCTTTAAGGCTACGTGTGACCTCAAAATCGAGATTAATGTCGAAGTCCTCTTCATTAGGCAGATTAAAGTGTTTGAGTATGGAATTTTTTACCTCTTCAGAGTTTATACGGAAAACAAATGGCTGCTCAGCCATCATAAGATAGGCCAGAACATTGATCGAAAAATATCCACGATCAGCTAGATATATAGATTTACCGGGAAATGGATTCCTGAGCAGAAATGTGATAAATGCTTCACGCTCATGAAACACAGCCCTAGACTGGACCAGAACATCGACATAACGCTCTTCAAGAAGATCATAAACAGCATTCAGATGCATTTGATGGTAGCCCACATCAGAAGTGTTTGATGCAACGTATGTATCAGTATCGTTCTTCATAGGCGGGATATTTATGTCTGTGCCATCACAGGCAAGCAGATGATAATCATGAAAGAGTTTTTTGAAAGTAAATGCTTCGTTGAGTGAATAAAAAAGATGCGGCATTACATCATCGTTTAGTTTTTCCCGTTGCTGTACAATAGCGGATTTCGATGGAATCTTACCATTGCACCCCTGAAAGAAGTTCCGAAGCTCATGGTTGAGAGAATGTGATTCCATTGTAAGCAGTAACAATAATAGCGATTGGAATGAACACTTTCGATTCCTGGTAAAATCCTTATCAGGATCCTTTACAAAACGGGAACGTTCCGAATTCATAGAATTAAGTATTTTCAAAAATGAATTCTTGATATAAGATGTTTTCATAAGTGCCTCCTTAAATCATTGCGTGGTCGCATACCTTTGATTTAAGGGCCGTATTCGCTGGAAATATGGCGAATACGGCCGCACTTTATGAAGGCTTTGTCAAGCCTTTTATTTATTTTAATAAAAAAAGTGACCTGCCTTTCGACAGATCACACATCACACTATAGCTATTTTAATTGTATTGTTGGAACGAAAAATGACGGGAAATGACGGGACTAATTTCTTAACTAAATGACATTGGGACGGTTCTTTTGAGACAAGGGGACGGTCCTTTTTGTTTCACTTTTATTGTGATCCGAGAATTGAGACAAAGGAACCGTCCCTCTGTCTCAGTAAGGGTAGGGGTTGAAAAATACGTTTGGATCGATTACAATAAGAGTACGGAAAAACGTACGTAAATGAGTGCGGTTTGGAGGTGCGCTATGGTTATAGCAAAACAGATGGATATAAGGTCGAACATAAAGAAGTTCTTTGATATGGCAAATGAAGGAGAAGCCATTGTTGTTCCGAGAAAGGGAAATCGAAATGTAGTCATTATCTCTGAGAGTGAATACAACAGGCTTTGCCAGTATTCCCGACTGAGTTCATATGCACAGAAGATACCGGATATAATGAAATCCAAGGTCTCGGGATCCGGTGTTAAGAAGCATAATATTGAGAAACTACAGTCGATTCGTTCGCTCAAAAAGAATTGGAATGGAAACGGAGCTCCGGCAATGCCATCATTACTTGTCGATACTGTTGAAGCTCTGATCAATAAGCTTGTGATACAGCCTGAGATCTTTCCTACGGCGCTTGGTACTATTCAGTTAGAGTACGACAATGCGAGAAGGGA
>CAJORC010000060.1 GCA_905236615.1 uncultured Lachnospiraceae bacterium | reverse complement strand
GTTAACATTCTTACTCATATCATTAATATAACATCATTGAAGAGGTTCCACAATCTCCTCAGCTTCTGATTTCCATTCCTTCATCCTGTACCGTGTAAAGGCCGTGATACCTACGATCGTCCATGTCACACCGGTTGCAACCCAGAGTCCCCATACGCCGAAGAAAGGCATTGCGCAGAAAAATGTCGGAAAGACAACTCTCCCAAGCATTTCAGCGGCTCCTGAGATAAGCGGGAACTTTGCATCACCTGCACCGTTAAGTATACCGCGGCAGACATATATTGTTCCAAGCGGAATATAAAAGCTTGAAAGAATTCTCATCGCTGTTTGTCCAAAACTAATGACTTCCGGTTCATTAACAAAAAAGCGCATGCAGGCATCTCCGAAAAGCCACATGACAGGGAACATTACAAGAGCATATACTGCCATCATCGTCATTCCTGTCTTATATCCTTTTCTTACCCTGTCACCGTTTCCTGCACCGTAATTCTGTCCCGTGTAGGTCGAAAGAGTATCCCCCAGAGCCTTAAGCTGCATATTTACAAGGTTTTCTATCTTGCTCGTAGCTGTAAAAGCCGCCACTACTACTGCTCCGAATGAATTTATAACTCTCTGCAGTATCACAAATGACAAAGCTATCAGACCACTCTGCAATGCCATAGAGCTTCCGAGCTGCAGACACCTGACGATAATCTCCTTATCGATCAGAAAATCTTCCCTTCCAAGCTTAAAATTAGGATTTCTCATAAAAGCATATATACAGGAAACCAGAGCAGACAAAAACTGTGCTGTGATCGTGGCTATCGCAAGCCCCTTTACGCCTAAATCCATACAGATCACAAAGGCAAGATCCATGATTATATTTAAAAAGCTGGAAATGATCAGGAAATACAAAGGTGTTTTTGAATCACCCGTTCCTCTCAGAATATAGGAAACCGCATTGTAAATGGCTGTTCCGATAAATCCGATACAGATTATCGACATATAGGATACTGCGCCTTCCAGAATCTCTTCAGGCGTCTTTAACCCATATATAAGAACAGGTCTGGCGAGAAAGAATCCAAGGATTCCCACTGCTGCAGAACTTGTTCCCACTATAAGAAATGCATTTGTTATGGTTTTACGGACACCTCTGATATCCCCGGACCCGTAAAACTGTGAAACGATGATCCCGATACCCGTTGCAAGACCATTTCCCAATGCAAAAAACAGATTGGTTATATTCCCCGTAGAACCTACCGCTGCAAGCGCATTTGCATCGATAAATTTACCGGCGATCATCGTATCCACAATATTATAAAACTGTTGAAAAATGTTTCCCAACATCATGGGAAACATAAATCTTATCATGAGGCTAAAGGTATTTCCCTTAGTCATGTCTATTGAATTTTCTTTATGCTTAGTCTGAAAATGACCTTTCATATCTCATCCACTACCTGGAAAATGTAAAATTTTAAGTAATATGACTCATCGGCTGCCCAGAGTATAGGATGGTCAGGAGCCTGTGTCCTGAATTCCACCTGTCTTAAGCGCTTGTGCGCTGTTCTTGCAGCTTCAGCTATAGTCTTGGTAAAAAGCTCAGGTGTCATAAAGTGCGAACAGGAACAGGTTGCAAGAAAACCACCGTTCTTAACAAGCTTTAAGCCCTGAATATTGATCTCCCTGTAACCCTTTGTTGCATTTTTTACAGAAGCACGATTCTTCGTAAACGCAGGCGGATCAAGAATAACAACGTCGTATTTTCTGCCTGACTTTACCTGCTCCGGCAGCAGTTCAAATACATCCGCAACCTGATACGAAACGATATCCTCCAGTCCATTAAGCTTTGCATTCTCCTCTGCAAGCCCGATCGCCGTATCAGATGCATCAACCGACAATACCGACTTTGCACCTGCTCTTGCTGCATTAAGTCCGAAAGAACCCGTATGTGTAAAGCAGTCAAGTACATCCTTACCCTTACAGAAACGGCTTATGGCTGCACGATTGTTTTTCTGGTCAAGGAAAAATCCTGTCTTCTGTCCATTTTCCACATCAACGATATATTTTACATCATTCTCGATGATCTGAACTTTTGTGTCAAAGCTCTCGCCTATAAATCCCTTATGCCGCTCCAGACCTTCAAGTTCCCTTACCTTCGCATCGGAACGCTCATAAACTCCGCGGATGTTTATTCCATCTTCCGAAAGCACCTTTTTGCAGAGGTCGATGATCAAGACCTTTAATCTGTCAATCCCGAGCGCCAGTGACTCCACAACGAGAACATCTTCAAACTTATCTACCGTCAGTCCCGGAAGAAAGTCTGCCTCACCGAAGATAAGTCGGCAGGATGATGTATCGATAACCGATTTCCTGTATTCCCACGCGTCACGTACTCTTCTCTCCAGCAATTCTTCCGTGACGGGTTCATCCTTATGCCTCGACATAAGCCTTACACGTATTTTTGATTTCGTATTTATATAGCCGTATCCCAGAAAATATCCGTCGAAATCATTTATCTCAACAATATCCCCATCTTCAAAATCACCACTCACTCCGGCGATCTCATTGTCAAATATCCATGCCCCTCCGGACTTGAGCAGCCTTCCGCCGCCCTTATTTAACAATACAACTGCTTCTGAATTTCTGATCATATCTGACATATCTTATCTCAAGCCCTTTTCTGTGCTTTATTTCAATACTTACAATTATTAATTTTACTCGCTTCTCTTTACTGCGTCAAACCTATTAAAATGCGGATCTTTCTTAAATATTTTATTAAGCGTTATCAGCATGGTAATAAAGCAGGCCATGCCTCCTATAACATTACTTACCGGCTCGGCAGCAAATACTCCGTTTATTCCCCGGTTAAAAAGATACGGAAGCGCATAAGTAAGCGGTACCACTATTATCACTTTCCTGAATAAAGAAAAGAAAATAGCCTGCCATTTCTTGCCGAACGACTTAAATACGGTCTGTCCCGAATACTGGAAAACCATAAAGATAAAAGTCGAAAAATACAGGTTAAATGCAGGAATCGCATCGCCTAAAATTGTTTTATCATTACTGAAAATACCGATTATCTGCGCAGGGAAAAATCTTATCAGTGCCCAGATACATATAGTATAGGCAAAAGTGATGGCAACCATGATGATAATGGACTTCTTAACCCTGTCAGAACGGCCTGCACCGTAATTATAACTGATAACGGGAGATGCTCCTTCCGTTATCGCAACGATCGGCGTTTCCATCATCTGCCTTGCCGAATTGACGATAGTCATTACCGAAACATAAATGTCACCGCCAACATCAGAAAGCACACTGTTACAGGAAATCTGCACAACCGCGTTCGTGAACTGTGTCATGAATGCGGCAGTACCAAGTCCGGTTATTTTTGCCGCCCTCGGTCCGCAATTCCTTATCTCCTCTATATTCATCAGATGAAGTCTGTAATCACATTTATTTCCAAGCAGAAACCTGAGTACATAGATTGCCGACAAAGCCTGTGAAATGATCGTCGCGATCGCAGCGCCTTCCACTCCCAGTCCTAAAAGGAAAATGAAAACCGGATCAAGGATAATATTCGCTGCAGCACCCACAATGATCGTAGTCATGGCTATCACTGAAAATCCCTGTGCCGTGATAAAAGGATTCATTCCTGTGGCAATCATCGTAAATATCGTGCCCAGAAGATATATCCTGAGATATGGAAGTGCATAGACCATTGCCGAATCAGACGTTCCGAAAAGAGAAAGAACAGGTCTTCCAAAAACTTCGCCGGTAATAAGTAAGATTACTCCGCAGACCAGAAGAAGAAAGAAGGATGTATTCTGAAGCGCACAGGCTTCTTTATTGTCTCCGCGTCCTCTGGCAATGGAGAAAAGCGGTGCTCCTCCACTGCCAAACATATTTGTAAATGCCGTTATAAGTATAACGATCGGAAAACAGAGTCCCACAGCTCCTATCGCTACAGTTCCCTTTTCCGGGATTCTTGCAATATAAATTCTGTCAACTATGTTGTATAAGAGATTCAAAATCTGTGCAACAAGCATCGGAACAGCCGCAGCTAAAATGTTTGTTAATGTTCTTCCGTTCTTAAAATCTACCTGTTTCATTTTTTATCAAAACATCTCCTTACCTTATTGCACCCCAGCCTTCTCTTTTTCTGCCCCACCTGATTTACACCTGTCTGGTACAAAATAAAACCTCCAAAGATTCTTTCTTTGAAGGTTTTCATCAACTATTAAGCTCTTTTCCTGCAGAGTGCTGCGCGAACCGAACCCTTCGGGTCTGAAATAAGCAGTTTTACAAGCCATATAACAAGGGCAAGTGCTACTACCGAAAGACCTAAATAGGTGTCATTTATCATATCTTCCAGTGCAGGAGTGAAAAATGCCGATTTGCTTTCTGCATACTCAAATATCGCATCCACAAGCCACATGAGAGATGCTCCCCAAAACATAAAAAGCAATGGTTCAAGTCTCATGCTGTCATCTTTTCTGTTATACCATTTTATTGTTGCAACTACAGCTGCAAACACGGTGATCAGCAATGTCATTGTTATTATCCCTCCTTATACTGTAGTCTCTGCCGTCTCTTTTGATGCTTTCTTTACTATCATATCAGCAACAGCACATACTCCGCCCCAGACAGCGGTAACAAGAACTGCCATTGAAACTCCGACCGTAGACATTTCATGGAACATTTCCGCAGCATCAGCCGGATCCGACATTGCAGTCAGGAAAGGGAACCACGGCACAACTTCACCATGCCATACATGCTCAAATGCTAAAAGAACAGAACCACCGAGCAGCATATAACGAAGCCAGCTCAGCTTCCTGCTTAACGGGATCTTTATCTCCTCTTTTTTAACTTCTTTTTTCTCCTCGATTTTTTCAACAGCTTTTACAACTACCGCTTCAGCAGTTGAAACCAAAAAACATGCCATCTCTATACCTCCTCGCGCTCTTTTGATCAAACACATTTATGCTATCACAATTTTACTCGCTTGTCTAACATACGTCAAACCTTGTCAGCCTTTATTTCTATCTTTTATTCTATCTTTTTCCATTTTCCATTCCCTTATCATTTCAAGCAGATCCTGCGTAGGAATTTCCACCGGCGGAAGTTCATCTTCATCATTTTCATCCGTCAGGAAAGCATTCTCAGCTCCAACCTTTAATCTGCATCTGTTTCCCGTAAATTCTTCCTCATTCTCATTTCTTCCATCAGATACAGCTTCAATTACGGGAACTATCTCATCATAGAAATTTTTTATTTCCGAAGTCAGAAATACACCCAGCAGTTCATATCCGTTTTCTTCAAAAGTTACCGTAATCCTTTTTCTGACTCTTGTCTTGTTTTTATTGTGAATCTCCTTTATCTTAAACTCGTGTTTTATCATCCTCTCAGTCCTCCATAACAGGATATGCCGTAATTATCTTATCATCGTCCGTAAGCGCCATATCAATCTCCATGCCGTCATCAGTCAGCCCTGCATAAAGATTTCCGTTCAAAATCTCTCTGGACTCATATGCTTCATTTATGGCATCAATAACTTCCTGCGGAGACATGTCTTCAGGATAAAAAGTCGAATAGCCTTTATTTCCTGACTTTTTTATACCATTAACCCTCACCTTACCGCTGTAAACGCCAAAGCTGTCCGGCTCAGTCCTTGTCCCTTCTATAACTTCTCCTGCAGAATCTTCTATACCTTCATAATGGTAACCTGTCGCATTACCCTTCTTATTTATCGTACCAATAAAGATATGCTCAATTGTAGTCGGCAGAAATATTTCCGTATTCTTCAGCGACTTCAGGTCAGCTTTTGTGTAAGTCTTTATTTCTTCAGTTTCACTTTCATCAGATTCAGATTCTTCTGATTCAATTTCTGTTTCAAAATATTCATCCGTGTATTCTTCAGTTGAGCTTTCCGATTCTTCAGACAGCTCTGTCCCTGTTTCTAACGAAGCCTCAGTCTTCCCGCTGCCCGGTCCCAGATAGATCGAAGTTGGTCCATCGGAACCACCGATTATTGTAAGTGAACCTGCATCCTTTCCTGCGGGAAATGCACATGCTGACAGGCTGGCCGCCATAATGACCGCTACGGCAAGAACAACTATCTTTTTCATAATCTAATCTCCTCTATAAAACATAGTTTTATTTCTGACAAAATGACGTCGGATGTCCGTTTTTGCAACGCCGTTGCTCAAATCTTACGATTTGGCATCCG
>CAJORC010000059.1 GCA_905236615.1 uncultured Lachnospiraceae bacterium | reverse complement strand
CTGTCTTCCGGTTCCACCTGACTCGCATTTACATCCCTTACCATGTTTTCAAGAGTCCTGAGATCCACTTCTTCTGTCTTTGGTACAATCAGCACCTCATGCAGACTTGAAGGAAGTATATAAAAGTCCTGTCCGATTTTCTCTGTTACATCATCCATTACCTTATCACTGAGAATCATTGCTGCACCATGAAGCTTGTCTTCATTAGTGAGAACATAAACATTATTCTCAGGTGTTGGCGGCACCATGCTTTTAATCATAACCTTAGCTTCTTCCTTACTCATACCGTCACGCATCATTTCCGGAAGCATCATGTCAATAACAGTATCACTCAGGCTCTTAAAGTTTACTGAGGATAAATTATCCATATTTTCAACCGCAATATTATGAAGCTGATCCACATCAATTCCATACGCTTCCATCATCCTGTCTGTAATCGGTGCCGACATTGTTGCCCCGTCTTCCCTGCCTATTGCAACATGGTAAGTTACCGCAAGATCATCAATCAATTTATAAGGCTTATCCTTAAGATACTCCGTATTCTGCTCTGCATTTACAAGACGACAGGTAATGCGGTCCTTAACGGTATCAAAATCAGTAATCTTTTTTACATCAAAATTCTGCGACCTGTCATATTTCTCGCGGATAGCAGCAATCTTTCCCAGAATATCTTCCATGCTTCTTCCGTTTTCATGCTCCTTATGAAAGTCCTCAAGATAAATATTCGGTGCAATATTACTGTCTTCAAGCTTGATCATAAGTCCATCAAGTTTCTTGTCATTATTCTTTATCACAGAAGTTATACTGACCTTCGCATCAGCATATTTTTCCGGTAAGAAATCCTTGATTCTGTCAGTTACTTCTTTCTTGAAATCCTCAAAATTCATGCCTTCTTTCCTCCCTTAGCTGCCTGTGCTTTTCTCTCAATTTTCTTGAATCCCTGCATATATGCAGTAAGGCGGGATTTATCTCCCGCCGGTCTCTTCTCTGTAATCTCTGCTGAAATATTGTTTACTATATTCTCCATGTCAATCATTCTCCTTTTTATTATTCTTCTTCGGAAACTCAAAGCTAAATTTGAACTGATAACCGTTTTTCTCTTCGCCGTCTTTATTTGTATATGAGTACGGCTCCACTCCATCAGGTTTCAGATATGCATCATAAGTTCCGCCCTTCTTGCTCTTAAGCCCTTTCATAAAAATCTTCTCTCCATCAAGAAGCGCTGCAATCTGCTCTTCACTCAGCTTTTTTCCCATGGCATATCCGAGGCTCATACCGCACTTTTCAGAACAGTACGCCCCATATTTGCCTACCAAAACATCTCCGCCACAGTTCGGGCATCTTCCGACTGCATTTTCTGAACCAAACATCTTCTTTTCCTCCTCGCTTATACTGCTGTATGTATTTATTAAATCTGTAACCATCTTTCTTATGCCTGCCATGAATTCCCCGGAATTCATCTCTCCTTTTGAAACAAGGACAAGGGCATTCTCCCAGTCTGCTGTCATCTGTGGTGACTTGACTATATCCGGCAGTACCGTAATAATCCTTACACCGTCATCTGTCGGAATAAGCTTTTTCTTATCACGTTTTATAAGACCGTCCTTTACAAGTTTTTCTATGATATCTGCCCTTGTCGCAGGTGTCCCAAGTCCTTTACGCTCTACGTCATCATCCATTTCAGAAGCACCAGCAGTCTCCATGAACTTGAGCAGTGTATCTTCTGTAAAAGATTTAGGCGGCTGTGTGAAACCTTCTACAACCTTAGGCGTAAGCTCACGAAATACCTGCCCTTCACGCAGCACCGGCAGTTCCTTTGATGTTTCCATTCCATCTTCCAGATCGTTCCTTAGGCCGAATCTGCTTCTCAGCATCTTTTCATAACGTCTAAATCCATCGGATACTATGGTTTTCCCGGATGCATGAAATGCAAATCCATCACAGTCAAATTCAACCTTTGTATTTTTATAAATATATTTCCCGGATGTGGCAGCTACCAGACGATATGAAATGAGGGAAAGAATCTTCTTCTCTCCCTCTGCAAGACTTTCCATATTTAATTCTGATATTTCCATAGTGGGTATAATAGCGTGATGGTCTGTAACCTTTTTGCTGTTGAGGATCCTGCCTATATCTGCTTTTGCACTCGCAGACTGTCTCAACATCACTTTATAGATTGCTTCAATTACGCTTTCGGCTGTTGAACCCATATCATCAGAAAGGTACTGGCTGTCCGTCCTTGGATATGTGCAGAGTCTCTTTTCATAAAGACTCTGCGTGTAATCCAATGTCTGCTTTGACGTAAATCCAAAGATACGGTTCGCATCCCTCTGAAGTGTAGTCATATCATAGAGCCTCGGAGGAGCTATGAATTTTTCCTCTTCCTCAACCTTTGTTACCTGAAGCTCGTTGAAAACAGCACTGGCTTCCACATTTAATGCTTCATTCTCAGTATCAAATCTATCTGATACTGCCTCAAAACCATTCAGCATGATATGCGTGGTATAAAAAGGTTTCTTCTGAAAACTTCTGATAGCTTCTTCCCTGTCAACAATCATAGAAAGCGTTGGTGTCTGCACCCGTCCGACTTTAAGCAGCTTATTGTAGAGAACTGTAAAAAGCCTTGTACCATTTATACCTACAAGCCAGTCTGCCTGCTGTCTGCAAAGAGCGCTCTGATAAAGATTGTCATATTCTTTTCCGGGACGAATGTTCCTGAAACCTTCGCGTATTGCCTTTTCTTCCATTGATGAAAGCCATAGGCGTTTTATAGGTTTGGTGCATCCTGCCATCTTATAGACGAGACGGAAAATCAGCTCTCCCTCCCGTCCTGCGTCAGTAGCGCATATAACTTCTG
>CAJORC010000058.1 GCA_905236615.1 uncultured Lachnospiraceae bacterium | reverse complement strand
TTTATATCATTTTCCCGAAGATTATCCGCAAGCCTCTTAGCCCTCGTCGTCGAAGCCGAGAGCAGGATTATCTTGTATTTATTCTTTCTGAAACGCTTAAGGTCAGTCAGAAGCGTATCGAAACTTCCGTTATATGAATTTACAGAGCGGACATTAAGGCTCAGATGCGCGTGTGCCTTATACTTGTCCTGTTTCTGCGCGATGGTTGAAAAAGCTGCCGTATGGCATGCTGATATTTTAGAAAAGATTTCCTCAAGGCTGTACAGGATATTGCTCTGTCCCGGAAGGATATAGCCATGTGTCAGCCTTGCCTGCATACTCTCCGAAAACTCTCCGAAAACCGCCTCGCCCTTTTCTATCAGGCGTATGCTCTCATCCAGAAAGATACAGGTATCATCGGGAATGAAGAAGTCGAGGAATGAATACATTTCGTCAAAAAAGTAATTGGCGAAGCTCACTATATTCGCTGCCTGCATAAGATTTTCAACTTCATCAACAAAGGCATTCACAAGACTTTTAAGCCGGTGTGCCTCTTCGGTCTTCATGTCCTTTCGCAGAACGGAATAATTCTTCTCAAAATCCGCTTTTATCTTTTCTATACCAGACCGTCTCTCATCTTCGCTTAAGATTATCTCCGTAGCAGGATATATCTCGATCGATTCCATATCTTCGATCGAGCGCTGGCTTCCGACATCAAAAGAACGCAGTGAACTGATCTCGTCTCCCCAGAGTTCGATACGGACCGGATTGTCTTCTGTCAGCGGGAAAACATCAACTATTCCGCCCCTTACAGCGAACTGTCCCTGTGCTTCTACCTGTGCGGTACGCTCATATCCGCATTTTGCCAGCTTTTCAGAGAAACTGTTCTCATTTATCTCGTCATTTACATTTATCTCTATTATATTTGATGCGATCAGTTCGACGCCGGCTATCCTCTCCATCAGGGCATCCACCGTGGTGATCACGGTTACCTTTTCCCCTGACATCAGGCTTTTTATGCAGTTCATACGTTCGCGTACAAGCTGGTTGCCGTTTAAGTCCGACTGATAAAACATCAGATCTCTCGGCGGATAATAAACTACCGCGCTGTCATAAACGCGGTAGTCTGAATATAATGTTCTCGCTTTTAACTCATCAGAGGTGACGATTATCCGAAAGCGCTTATCCCTGCCAAGCACAGACATCAGGTTCGGCTTTGCCGCATCCACGCATCCCTCGACTTCAACTACGCCTTTTCTCTTTAATGCATCGCTGATCTCTTCGATTATTGCTGATCTGCTGACTGCTGCCTCGAATGATCTCATAATTTTCACCCATTAAATTTATTCATCGCCGAATCCGTTCCTTCAGTCATGATAGAAACCACGGCATTTGCAGCTTTTATCTTCGCCTCTGCCACTGACTCTTCCGACTCTTCGTCAAAAGGAGCAAGTACCCAGTCCGCAAGATCCCAGCCGTGAGGCTTTGAGCCTACACCGATCTTTACTCTTGAAAAACCGTCGCTTCCGATCCTTGCGATGATATTCTTCAAGCCGTTGTGTCCGCCTGCACTTCCCTTAGGTCTCACCCTTATCCGTCCCGGATCTAAGTCGATATCGTCGGATATGACAATGAGTTCCTTATCCGGATCAACTTTATAATAATTGACTATCTCAGCAACGGATTCACCGCTTAAATTCATAAAGGTCAGAGGCTTTACAAGAAGTACCTTATTTCCCTCTATCATTCCTTTCCCGCACGCGGCTTTATGCTTTTCGAAATCTATCGCAATACCGTATTTGTCCGCAAGGATATCGACCGTGTCAAATCCAACATTGTGTTTCGTTCCTCTGTATCTAGGTCCGGGATTACCGAGTCCGCAAATTACAAACATCTTTTATTACCTTTCGATCAGATGGCCATTCTGAATATATCTTCTACTTCTTTTGCCCCAAGAGGCCTGATCCTTGAGAGCTTCATGTTGTCATTCTGTGTTGCAAGCATGCTCAGCTTCTTTAAGATTTCGTCATTCCATGTCACATCGGGTCCGATCTCTTTAAGTCTTACAGGCATTCCGATCTTTCTGAAAAAGTCTTCCGTTGCCGCAATTCCTTTTAATGATGCCGCCAGATCGTCCTCTTCCGTGATACCCCATACCTTACGCGCATATTTAGCAAATCTGTCAGCGGCATCCTTGTAGAGATACTTAGCCCATGAAGACCAAACAGCCGCCAGAGATGCACCATGAGTATAGTCAAAGGTGGCACTGAGGGCATGTCCCAGCTTATGCACCGAAAAGTCTTTGCCTCTTCCGCATTCTGTAAGGTTATTGTGGGAAAGTGATGAGCACCACATGATCTCTGCCTGTGCATCAAAGTTTTCCTTCTCTTTTATCACTATCTCTGCATTCTTTATGACTGTTCTCAGAAGTCCTTCCGCGATCTCATCAGTCATATCGCACTTGATACCGGATATGAAATATCTTTCAAGCGTATGCATCATTATATCGGCTATGCCTGCAGAAAGCTGATAATCGGGGAGACTATATAAAAGCTCCGGATTCATGATCGCAAAACGGCATCTGTTAAATTCAGTATTTATGCCGGCTTTAACTCCCAGTTCTTCATTCGTGAGCACTGCGGAATCGCTCATTTCGCTTCCGGCCGCAGCTATCGTTGTTATCGCACCTACAGGAAGGCTTTTTGTCAAAGGTACATTTTTCTTCCAGAGATCCCAGAGCTTCTGCTCGGGATTTGCCGCACCATGAGCTATCGCCTTAGCTGTATCTATCGCACTTCCGCCGCCGACGCCGAGGATAAAATCCGCATTGGCTTCCAGTGCTGCTTTTACTCCTTCTTCCGCATGTTCAAGAGTCGGATTTGCCTTTGCTCCGCCGAATTCCGAACAGGTTACGGCAGCTTCGGCAAGAGAACTTTTAACTCTGTCGATAAGTCCGCTCCTCTTTGCACTTCCGCTTCCATAAACCAAGAGAACACGGCTTCCTCCGGCATTCCTTACGGCTTCGCCTACTTTTTCCTCCGCACCCTTTCCAAAGATTACCCTTGTAGGTGTATAAAACTCAAAATTGTTCATGGGGGTATCCTCCTCTAATCCTCCTCTAATAACGCCAGTTATTATCTTACAAACGAAGTCATTTTCATTGTTACTCAACCTATTATAGCTCATTTTCAGAAATAAAT
>CAJORC010000057.1 GCA_905236615.1 uncultured Lachnospiraceae bacterium | reverse complement strand
TTATAGAATCGGAAGACAATGCTGAAGGAAAGAATGTATTTAAGTTTGAGATAGATGCATTGGATAAGGGAATTGAATGCGCTGCGTTCAGCAAAAAGAAAGAGCAGTGGTATCCCAGAACGATAGTGTTCAGGTCGGATTCACTTCCCCTGCAGGCATTAAAGAATGCAAGAGGAAATACAGCTGAAATGCTGGGTCTGGAGGACGGAAATTATTCTGTCGAGGTTGACCTGAATGGCGGATCGGGAAGAGCGTCGGTTGCTTCTCCGACAACCATAACTATTGAGAACGGAAAAATGACTGCGAAAGTTCAGTTTTCGAGTGATAATTATGACTATGCCATAGTGGACGGGGAACGCTATGAGGCTGATACCGGCAGCGGAAAGTCAACGTTTGAGATCCCTGTATACGCACTCGATACAGAAATACCCATTACTGCAGATACCACGGCGATGAGCAAGCCGCATGAAATTGATTATACCCTGCATTTTCATTCAATATCGCTTGAAGCGGTAAAATAACGCCGGCTTAAGAATCTTGCGGGACTTGACTCTAAAGTTTCACAATGCTAAACTCTATAGGTTGTAGATAGATTGGTTTTGTTTTTTATCTGATTCGGAAAGGCGGTGGTTTATATGGCAGATGTTCCTGAACGAAAGCGCTTAATGCAGCGCGAAAACAATATTACATATAAACCCGCTTTGATGAATTGGAGGAAAAATGAATATAGAGGAAGTGCAGGCATTTCTTGAAGAAAAGAAATACCACGAGCTTAGAGAAAAACTTTCGGAACTGAACGAGGCTGATATCGCATCACTTTTGGAGGAGCTTCCCGCGAACTTTCAGGTAAGGGTATTCCGGCTCCTGCCAAAAGATATGGCAGCTGATGTTTTTGCCTATCTGCCTACGGATGTGGAGCAGGATATAATCGTATCCCTTACTGATAATGAAGCGGCAAACATCATAAACAACATGATGTCCGATGATGCGGCTGACCTTATGGAAGAAATGCCGGCGTCGGTAGTAAAGAAACTTCTTTCAAATGCAAGTCCGGATGTGCGCCGTGACGTAAACCATCTGCTCAAATTCCCGGAAGACTCCGCAGGTTCCATAATGACGGTGGAGTTTGTTGACCTTAAGGAAGATCTGACAGTTGCGGATGCGATCTCGAGGATCAGGCGTACGGGAATAGACAAGGAAACGATCAATACCTGTTATGTCCTTGATAAAAGGCGCAGACTTATAGGAATAGTAGCACTTCGGACACTGATACTTTCAAGGCCTGAGGACCTGATAGGCGATGTCATGGAGGAAAATGTTATTTCGGTTGAAACGACAACAGACCAGGAAGATGTTGCCCGTGTAATATCAAAGTATGACTTTATCTCTGTTCCGGTAGTTGATTCGGAAAAAAGACTTGTAGGTATCGTAACGGTCGATGATATCGTGGATATCATTCAGGAAGAGGCAACCGAGGATATCCAGAAGATGGCTGCTATCGTTCCTTCAGACCAGCCGTATACAAAGATGGGACCGGTTGCGCTCTGGAGAAAAAGGGTCGGATGGCTCCTGCTCCTTATGATCTCGGCAACATTTACCGGAAAGATAATAACGAGTTATGAGAACGCTCTTGGAGCCTACATAATCCTTGCAGCATACATTCCTATGCTTATGGATACCGGAGGAAATACCGGTTCCCAGTCATCAACCATGATAATAAGAGCCCTGTCTCTTCATGAGATTGAGTTCTGTGACATTTTTAAGGTACTGCGGAAGGAATTCTGTACGGCGCTGATATGCGGAGTGACACTTGCGTCTGCGAATTTTGTTAAACTGATTGTGATAGACAAGCTTGATCCGATCGTTGCGCTGGTTGTAGTTCTTACTATGATAATGGCAGTTGTTACGGCAAATATTGCAGGCTGCTCGCTGCCCATGATAACAAAGAGGCTTGGCTTTGACCCTGCGGTAATGGCTTCCCCGATGCTTACAACGATCATTGACGCCGTAACATTAACAATCTATTTCCAGTTTGCTACGCATATACTTCATATAGGGTGATGTACGATTGTTCATTAGCGGCAACGTGACTATGCCGATAAAGTGTGAAAAAAGTGAAAGATAAAAAAAGAGATTACAGGATGGATAATATCAAGGCGATGCTCATAATCCTTGTGGTTGTGGGTCATCTCCTTGAACTGTTTTTGAAAAGCGGAAATGTAAAGACGATATATAAGATAATATATTCGTTTCACATGCCGCTCTTTATATTTATATCAGGATACTTTGCGAAATTTAATCTGAAAAAGATAATTACGGGACTTGTTGTTCCCTATATGATATTTCAGGCAGCATATATTCTGTATGTAAACTACATAATCGATCCGGAAAAAGACGTGGCATTTACCTTTGCCCAGCCATACTGGATCATGTGGTATATGATGGCGATGGTTGTATGGTGTCTTTCGGTGCCGCTGATATCAAGGGGCGGAAGGAAGACACATATTGCGATTACGGTTATTTCGCTGGCTTTAAGCCTTGGGGTAGGATATATTCATGAAATTGGAATGAGGTTTACTTTATCTAGAATATTTGTTTATTTTCCTTTCTTTATCATGGGGTATTATTTTTCAAATTTATTGAAAGATAAAGATAGGAAGGCAGAGATAATAGAATTCTATAATTCGCATAAGAGTGTAATAACAATGATAAGTGCCGTAGCCTTTGGTACAGCAGTAGGGCTGATCGTGGCATATCCCCAGAAACTTTCGTACGTATGGTTGTATGAATGTGCACCTTATGCGGTATCGCATGAGACCATGATCATCAGACTTACGCATTTTGTTGTTGCACTTGTCTGCATAATGTATTTTTATCTGTTGATACCGAATATAAAATTTAACTTTATGTCAAAACTCGGTGCAAAAACAAAGGGTGTGTATCTTTTTCATGGCTTCATAGTACTTGCCCTGAAAGATATGGCAGGATTAATTTAATAGATAACCAATTCAAGAAAATCAGTTGCAGATAATTAACAGATCCAAATGAGGGGAATGGAAAACGTCACTATAGGAAACTAATTATGCGTGAAATGGAATTTAAAATGGAAATAAAATACGAGCACATAGTTCCGGGAGCGGAGGTTGAAGTAGAAGAATCCCAGCTCCAGGGCGGTCTCGTAGTCTACTATACAATAATCCCGGC
Source organism: uncultured Lachnospiraceae bacterium (assembly GCA_905236615.1). Taxonomy (GTDB): domain Bacteria; phylum Bacillota; class Clostridia; order Lachnospirales; family Lachnospiraceae; genus NK4A144. Next base: position 6,162 of record CAJORC010000057.1, on the reverse strand, counting down.
AATAGCAATGTCCGGAAACTTCCCCCGTCATGAAGCCCTGAAAAATTTCCACGGCAAGGTGAAAGAAGTAAGGGAAGGAAATGGCGGAGCCTACTTTGTCGTAGCCGAATTTGAAGAATAAAAAAAATACTGTTGACAACACCTGTCTTCGGTATTAAAATACATGGGTATGCACTCATAAACCATTGTCAAAGTGTCAGGCATGGAAAAAGAGTGCTCAGTAGAACGAGAATATCCGGGAAATGGAGGTAAAAACATTGGCTAATATTAAATCTGCAAAGAAGAGAATAATCACAAGCGCAAAGAGAGCTGACCGTAACAAGTCTGTAAGAACAGGCGTAAAGAACGCAACAAAGAAGGTTTACGCTGCAATTGCAACAGGAAACAAGGAAGATGCTGCAAAGGCTCTTACATCAGCAATCTCAACAATCGAGAAGGCTGGCTCAAAAGGCGTTTATCACAGATGCAACGCTTCAAGAAAGGTTTCACGTCTTACAAAGGCTGTAAACAAAATGGCTTAAGTCATAAAAGAGTTGCATATATAAATATTGTATCTGAAAAAGAGCGAGGATCCCTCTGTCCTCGCTCTTTTATATTTGCGAAATTTATGATAAATTTATAAATATAAACAAACACGAAAGGTATTTTTATTAATGAACATAGCACAGGATCATATCAGAAACTTCTGCATAATAGCACATATAGATCACGGAAAATCAACACTTGCAGACAGAATACTTGAAAAGACCGGACTTCTGACAGAAAGAGAAATGCAGGATCAGATACTTGACAATATGGACCTTGAGCGTGAAAGAGGAATAACCATAAAGTCACAGGCGGTAAGAACGATATACAAGGCAAAGAACGGTGAAGAATACTGCTTTAATCTGATAGATACTCCGGGACATGTGGATTTTAACTACGAAGTCAGCAGAAGCCTTGCGGCCTGTGACGGTGCGATACTTGTGGTTGATGCGGCGCAGGGAATAGAGGCCCAGACACTGGCAAATGTATATCTGGCGCTTGACCATGACCTTGATGTATTTCCTGTGCTGAACAAGATAGATCTGCCGTCTGCGGAACCCGACAGGGTGGCAGCTGAAGTGGAAGACGTTATAGGACTTGACTGTGAAGATGCACCCAGAATATCGGCAAAACAGGGAGTCGGAATAGACGAGGTCCTTGAATCTATAGTTGAAAAAATACCGGCACCGACGGGTGACAGCAATGCAGCACTCAAGTGTCTTATATTTGACTCTCTGTATGATTCCTACAGGGGGGTAATAGTCTTTGTACGGGTAATGGACGGTACTGTAAAAAAAGGTACCCCGATAAAATTCATGGCCACGGGAAGGACAGACGAAGTAGTGGAAGTCGGTTACTTCGGCGCAGGAAAATTCATTCCCTGCGATGAGCTGACAGCGGGAATGGTAGGCTATATCACCGCAAGCATTAAAGACCTGAAAGAAACAAGAGTCGGTGATACCGTGACGAACAGTGAGAGCCCCTGTGCGGAGGCACTTCCGGGATACCGTAAGGTAAATCCCATGGTATACTGCGGAATTTATCCTCAGGATACGGCAAAATATCCAGATCTCAGGGATGCTTTGGAAAAGCTGCAGCTTAACGATGCGTCACTCAGCTTCGAACCTGAAACTTCTGCAGCACTCGGATTCGGCTTCAGATGCGGTTTCCTTGGACTTCTGCATCTCGATATCATAACGGAACGTCTTGAAAGAGAGTACGGGCTTGAGCTTGTAACGACCGCGCCGGGCGTTGTTTATAAGGTCTTTAAGACTGACGGAACGAATTTTGACCTTACAAACCCCGCAAATCTGCCGGATCCATCTGAAATCGAGCATATGGAAGAACCTATGGTTTCTGCGGAGATCATGGTTTCCACAGAATATTTGGGCGCGATAATCGGGCTCTGCCAGGAAAGACGCGGTATACAGACAGGAATGGATTATATTGAGACAACAAGGGTAATGCTTAAGTACGATCTGCCCCTGAACGAGATAATCTATGACTTCTTTGATGCGCTTAAGAGCCGTTCAAGAGGCTATGCTTCATTTGACTATGAGCTTAAGGGTTATGAGAAATCAGACCTTGTAAAACTTGATATACTTATTAATAAAGAATATGTTGATGCACTCTCCTTCATAGTATTTAAGGACAGTGCGTATGAACGCGGCAGAAAAATGTGTGAGAAGCTCAAGGATGAAATACCCAGACACATGTTTGAGGTACCCATACAGGCAGCGGTCAGCGGCAAAGTCATAGCAAGGGAGACAGTAAGGGCATATCGTAAAGATGTTCTTGCAAAGTGCTATGGCGGAGATATTTCAAGAAAGAAAAAGCTACTCGAAAAACAGAAGGAAGGAAAGAAAAAGATGCGCCAGATAGGTTCTGTAGAAGTACCTAAATCGGCCTTCTTAAGTGTTCTCAAACTAGATGAACAATAATGACCTCCGGCCTTTGGCCATTTATATCCACATCCCGTTCTGTGAGCAGAAGTGCCGCTATTGTGATTTCCTTTCTGCACAGGCTACAGACGAGACGAAATATAAATATGTGAATGCGCTTCTGCATGAGATAATGCACACTGACGGTTCGCACCATATCGTTACCTCCGTCTTTATAGGCGGGGGTACGCCTTCATGCGTGCAGTCTTTTTATATTGTAAAGATCATGGAGATACTGCGCCGTCGTTTCAAATTTGCGGAAGATGCGGAAATATCTATGGAGGTCAATCCGGGAACGGTCAGAAAATCTTCGCTTGCGGATTATAAGCTAGCAGGCGTAAACCGTCTGAGCATCGGACTTCAGTCGACTTTTGACGACGAACTTAGAAAGCTCGGACGTATTCACGATTACAAAATATTCTTAAATTCTTACGGAATAATAAGGGCAGCAGGATTCGATAATGTTAATATCGACCTGATGTCGTCACTGCCAAATCAGACAGTTGAAAAGATGCAGATAAGCCTTGAAAGGGTTGTGGGTCTGCATCCGGAACACATATCTGTTTATTCACTGATCATAGAAGAAGGAACACCTTTTGCCAAAGCGGCAGCAGAGGGAGAATTGAAGCTTCCCGATGAAGATACGGAAATTGAAATAGACAGGATGACAAGAAGCTATCTTGCCGAACATGGATATATGAGATATGAGATCTCAAACTATTCAAAACCCGGTTTTGAGTGCCGGCATAATCTTGTCTACTGGAACAGGGGAGAGTACCTCGGCTTCGGCATCGGTGCTGCTTCCCTTATGGGGCATACCCGTTTTTCAAATACAAGGCATTTGAAACAGTATATTGCTTCCAACGGAATGGCAGGGGTCAAGACGCAGATACTTTCCGAAAAGGATGAAATGGAAGAGTTCATGTTCCTTGGCTTAAGGAAGGTCGAAGGAGTCAGCGAAGAGGATTTCAAAAAGAATTTCGGCAGGGAAATGACGGATGTCTATGGCGAGATCCTTGAAAAGCAGAAAAGTGACGGAATGATCGAACACTTAAAGGACAGATGGGCTTTTTCTGAAACAGGACTTGACGTTTCAAATGCTCTGATGGCTGAGTATCTCTTTTAACGTATCGTTTTTAGTACACGCATATCATTGAGTCTGCGCTGAAAATAAGTTAAAATAATTCATAATGGGTAATTTTATAAGGCTTTTTTGTTAATTCGGGGGAACTAAAGTGAATCGCTTTATCAGAGAAATAGAACGGTATGAAGAAGCAAATGAAATAAGCGGGACATACGTTTTCGAATACGATTCGTATGGCCCCGGTTATTGTATTTGTGCGTCTTATGAATATATGTTTCCGCTGACGGATGAGATGCTTAAGGATCAGATGTCTCTTCTGAAAAATCTCCCTGTCGTGGAACAGGATCGCGAAAGGTTTGATTCTTTTGTTAAGCTGCTTGAGGAGAACGGCGGACGCAAGAGGGCTCTGATACGGATAAAGTGTATAGACGATAAGATCAGGTGGTTTAAGGTTACGGCAGAGCAGCTCAACGGATTGAACAACCAGACAGTCAGGCTCATTGTTATCCTTCAGGATGTTAATTCTGAGATACTGGCAAAGAGAGAGCTTGAATACCGTTCAACCTTTGATACCGTGACCCAGCTTTATAATCAGGATGCTTTTTATGAGAAGATGGTAGAGATTTTCGTGTCGGAAGATGACGAATATGCCCTCTTTACTTTAGGAATAGACAATTACGGCGCGATCAATGACCGTTTCGGACCCGATACGGGAAAACGCTGTGTAAGATATCTGTCCAAGTGCATAAAGAATCATCTGCGATGGGGCGAACTGGGCTGCCGTTATGCTGATGAGAGTTTCATGATACTTAAAAAGTATGAAAACGATGACGAGCTTGTTGATTTCGCAAGAACCCTTACGGAAGAATTTGACCCGGAAGAGGCCAAGAGAAGCGGGGCAGGACTTGAATTCGGAATATATAAGATCATAAATAAGGATGTTCCGGTCCAGCTTATGGGTGACAGAAGCCAGCTTGCAAAGAAGTGTGTGAAGGGTAACAGAGAGATCAATTACTGCTTCTATAATGATAAGATCAGGCTTCAGAGACAGCGTTATTCCGAAATGGAAAGCGAGATGGAAGACGGACTTAAGAACGGTGAGTTCATAATGTATCTGCAGCCGAAGATAAGCCTTGTTACGGGGAAAATCTATGGCGCAGAGGCACTTGTCCGCTGGAATCACGGCGGTGAGATCCGTATGCCGAATGATTTCCTGCCGCTGTTTGAAGAGAACGGCTTTATAAAGAGACTTGACGAGTATATGTGGAATCAGGCTGCAGCCTATATTTCCGATATACAGAAAATGGGTTTTGACATACCTGTTTCCGTAAATATTTCGCGTTATCATATCACAAATACGGAACTTGAAGTTACTTTAAGCGAGATAACAAAGAAACACGGTATAGAAAATAAATATCTTGAGCTTGAGATAACGGAGACTCTTTTTATAAAGAATGTTGCAACTCTTTATAAAAAGATGGAAGAGCTTAAGAAGATCGGCTTTGTCGTTGAAATGGACGATTTCGGAACAGGTTATTCTTCACTTAATATGCTGAGGGAAGCACCTGTCGACGTTGTCAAGATAGATAAATATTTCGTGGATGAACTGCTGATGACCCGGAAGGGTGAGATAGTTGTCGAAAACATAGTAAGGATGTTAAAACAGCTCGGAATACTCGTTATCGCAGAGGGAGTGGAGAAAAAAGACCAGGTGGAATTCCTGAAGAGTGTCCGCTGCGACGTAGTTCAGGGATTTTATTTCTCAAAACCCATTCCGGCAGCAGACTTTACGGAGATGCTGAAAAATGAAAGAAATGGTGTTTAAAGCAGTGTGATAAATCTTTAGGAGGCAAGGGGATGCTGGATATTTATGAATTGCTGCGTCAGGCATCGGAGGCGGATGCATCGGACGTACATATAAGCGTCGGTGTTTCGCCGCGCTTCAGAGTGCATGGTGATATAATTACCACAAATTTCCATAAAATGACCCCTTCAGATACCTTAGAGATACTCCTGAGCCTTATGTCTCCCGATCAGAGAGAACGTTTCGAAACGGATGGTGAGATAGATTTGTCCGTTTCAATACCGTCGGCAGGACGTTACAGGGTTAATGCCTATAAACAGAGAGGAAGCATAACTATCGCACTTCGTCTTGTGGATATGAAGATCCCGGACACCTCAGTCTTAAAAATTCCCGAGAACGTGATGGAACTCTGTGACGAACGCAGAGGACTTATAATGATAACAGGACCCGCAGGTTCAGGAAAATCCACGGTCATAGCGTCAATGATAGAAAAGATAAATATGACGCGGGCCTGCAATATAATAACTCTGGAAGATCCCATAGAATATCTGCATTCGCATAATATGGCGACGGTAAACCAGAGAGAAATAGGTCTTGATGCAAAGGATTATATAACTGCATTAAATTCCGCGCTTAAACAGGATCCTGATGTGCTGGAACTCAGAGGTCCTGAAAATGAGAATGAAGCTTCCAAGATTTTTATGGCTGCCGATACAGGCAGACTGGTTTTTTCTTCAATGTATACGATGAGCGCAGTGGAAACCGTAATGGGACTTCTTGATCTCTATCCCGATGAACGGCGTTCCCAG
>CAJORC010000056.1 GCA_905236615.1 uncultured Lachnospiraceae bacterium | reverse complement strand
TACACTCATCCTTTCACCGCTGCGGTTGAGGAAAACAGCCCTTTCCGTCGGAAGGGGCTTATATTTATCGCGGCAGTCAAGATAAGCTTCGAGATATTCTCCGGCAGTATCACTGAAATAAACCGTGTCGAAGTTTCCTCCCTTACGGTAGACATTTATACTGTGCCTGCGAAGATTTATATCATCCAAATCCATTCCCACAAGCTCGGAAACCCGGATTCCGGTTGCGAGGAAAATCTGGATCATGGCGGTGTCGCGTTCATGGTTTTTCTCATGAAATTTTGTCTGGCGTTTGCTTAAACCACTGCCTGATTTTACGGTCTCAACAAACTGTTTTTTATCCTCTTTCTCAAGATAGATGACTTCCTTTTTGGGAAGTCTGGCTCTGGTAATGAGATCGATGGGATTGGAGTGCAGCATTTTCCGGACATAGAAATACTTCCAGAAAGTATTGAGCGTTACCATATAGTGCTGAATTGTAGTTGCAGAACATTCAACGTATCTGATCTTTCCGTCTTTTGCTTTTTCGGGATAATTTCTGAGATAATGAAGGAACTCCACAATATCCCTGTCATTGAGATTATCCAGATCCTCAAGTGTGATCTCTTTTATTCCTTTCTTTTGAAAATATGAATTTGAATTATGCAGAAAATTAAAGAATGTATTTAACTGGCCTGCATAAGAATATATGGACATAGCCGACAGACGGATCTCGCGCTCAAGAAAATAATCACGTACATATGGCGGAAGATCGGCAATTATAAGGTTTGCCTTCTGACGTACTTCATAGTTTTTCTGGTCTTTATACTCTGACATTCAACGAACCTCCGAAAATGGGCAAATCCCGTAACTGTGAGCACCTGCAAAGTGTGAACAGTTACATAATATCATAAATCAAACAAAAAATGGTGTTGAAATGTTTTATTTTTGTGCGCATTGTTATATAATTTTCTTGTAGTTTTGCTTCATAACTGATTAACAATAGTTTTACCATAATGATAAAAGTGTGTTGAAAGGAGTATGAATGGAACTTAAAGGCAGATTTGACGAACTGGCGAGGAAACTTTACGGAAGACCCATCAGACAGTGCACGACGGCGGAGCTTTATCATGTCCTGCTGCAGCTCACTAAGAATCTGATGGAGGATAAGGAATACAACAGCGGTGACAGACAGGTTTATTATATCTCAGCTGAATTTCTTATCGGAAAACTTCTCTCAAATAACCTTATTAATTTAGGTGTTTATGATGAAGTTGAGGAAATCTTGAAGGAAAACGGCAAGAGCCTTACCGAAATAGAAGAAGAGGAACCGGAACCTTCACTTGGAAACGGCGGACTCGGACGTCTTGCGGCATGTTTCATGGACTCCATCGCAACATTGGGACTTCCCGGAGCGGGAATAGGTCTTAATTATCACTACGGACTTTTTAAGCAGGTATTTAAAGATCATCTGCAGAATGCCGAGAAGGATACATGGATCGATAATAAAAAATCATGGCTCAGAAAGACTGACGTTTCATTCGATGTTAAATTCGGAGACAAGACAGTAAAGTCAGTCATGTATGATATTGATGTGGTTGGATATGACAGCGGAATGAGCAAGCTGCATCTTTTCGATCTCGAAACAATAGATGAGTCACTTGTAAAGAAGGGCATAGATTTTGACAAGACTGCGGTTGATAAAAACCTCACTCTTTTCCTTTATCCCGATGACTCTGATGAGGCAGGAAACCTTCTCAGAATCTATCAGCAGTATTTCATGGTTTCCAACGGTGCCCAGCTTATCATAAAAGAGATGAAGGACAAGGGATACGACCTTCATACCTTAAATGAGCACGTTGCGATCCAGATAAATGATACCCATCCTACGATGGTCATCCCGGAACTGATAAGGATACTTACTCAGGAAGAGGAGTTCACATTTGATGAGGCGATCGATCTGGTTTCGAAGACCTGCGCTTATACAAACCACACGATACTTGCGGAAGCTTTGGAAAAATGGCCGTTAAGCTATCTGGAAAAAGTCGTTCCCGTTCTCGTACCCATCATCAAGGAACTTGCAAACAGGATAAAGAAAGCTTACAGATACAATCCGAAGGTATGGATAATCGATGACGAGAAGAGAGTACATATGGCTCATATCGACATCCATTATGGCTATTCCGTAAACGGTGTTGCAGCGATCCATACCGATATTCTGAAGGAGACAGAGCTTAATTCCTTCTATCAGCTTTATCCGCTTAAGTTTAATAATAAGACGAACGGAATCACTTTCAGACGCTGGCTTCTTGAATCCAACAGACCGCTTGCGGCACTTCTCGATAAGACGATAGGAAAGTCCTACAGAAAGAACGCCGACGATCTGGAGAAGCTTCTTGAATTTAAGAATGACAGCAAGGTTCTCAATGAGATCAGGGCTATTAAAAACCAGAAGAAGGCTGAGCTTGTCAAGGTAATAAAAGATCGTGAAGGTGTTGATATTTCAGCTGATTCGATCTTTGATATACAGGTCAAGAGACTCCATGAGTATAAGCGCCAGCAGATGAATGCGCTTTATATCATCCATAAGTATCTGGAGATCAAGGCCGGTAAAAAACCTAAGCGTCCGATAACCTGCATATTCGGTGCAAAAGCCGCACCCGCTTATGTCATCGCAAGGGATATAATCCACCTGCTTCTCGTATTGCAGGAGATCATAAATAATGATCCTGATGTAAGTCCTTACCTCAAGGTTGTCATGGTCACCAATTATAATGTTGATTATGCTGAAAAGCTTATCCCTGCCTGTGACGTTTCAGAGCAGATTTCACTTGCATCAAAGGAGGCATCAGGTACTTCTAACATGAAGTTCATGCTGAACGGTGCAGTCACACTCGGAACCGATGACGGTGCAAACGTAGAGATACATGAGCTTGTAGGTGATGATAATATCTATATCTTCGGAGTAGACAGCGATACGGTTATTGCCCACTATGCAAAAGCCGATTATGTTTCGAAGGATTATTACGATAAATCACCTGTCATTAAAGAGGCGGTTGATTTCATCATAAGTGAAAAGGCTCTCAAGGTTGGACACAAGGAAAATCTTGAAAGACTTTATAAAGAGCTCCTGAATAAGGACTGGTTCATGACACTTATAGATCTGGAAGATTATATCAAGGCAAAGGACAGGATCTTTGCTGACTTCGAGGATCAGGAAAAGTGGAAGAAGATGATGCTTGTAAATATTGCAAAGGCAGGCTTCTTCTCGTCAGACCGTACCATAGAGGAATATAACCGGGATATTTGGAAACTCAGATGAGCAAAAAAATAATGATACAAGGCACAATGTCCGGGGTGGGAAAATCTATTCTCACCGCCGGACTTTGCCGCATTTTAAAAGAAAACGGAATAAAGGCAGCACCTTTCAAATCGCAGAATATGGCGCTGAATTCGTATATCACTAAGCAGGGACTTGAAATGGGACGTGCACAGGTGACTCAGGCAGAGGCAGCGGGAATCGAACCTCTTGTGCAGATGAATCCCATACTCCTGAAACCGACAAACGATACCGGTTCCCAGGTCATCGTGAACGGAGAACTGATATCCAACATGAGCGCAAGGGAATACTTTGCCCGGAAAAAAGACTTTATCCCTGATATCCTAAAGGCGTTTGAGTATCTTTCAGAAAGATATGAAGCGATAGTTATAGAAGGGGCGGGAAGTCCTGCCGAGATAAATTTAAGGGAAAATGACATTGTAAATATGGGACTTGCAGAACTTGTCGATTCACCGGTGATCCTTGCAGGGGACATTGACAGGGGCGGGGTATTTGCCCAGCTTGTCGGGACAGTTGAGCTTTTATCTGAAAATGAAAGAAAACGTGTAAAGGGATTCATCATAAATAAATTCAGGGGCGATGTTACGCTTCTGAGATCGGGACTTGATTTTCTTGAGAAAAAGACGGGAATACCGGTTCTGGGTGTTGTTCCCTACATGAAGCTGGAACTGCCTGATGAGGATTCACTGAGCGAGAGATTTGAATTTAAGGGAAGGATAAAAGATGTTGACATTGCGGTCATAAGACTTCCCAGAATTTCAAATTTCAGTGATTTTGACATTTTCGAAAATATAGATGAACTTTCGCTGAGATACGTTTCCTCCGTTGATGAATTAAATGAACCCGACATGATCATCCTGCCGGGGAGCAAGAATACAATAGAGGATCTTATATGGCTACGTGAAAGCGGTCTTGAAGCGATGATAAAGCGCTTTGCGGCAAAGGGCAGAATAGTTTTCGGAATATGCGGAGGCTATCAGATGCTGGGAAACAGGATATCTGACCCGGAAGGAATGGAGAGCTCCGTAAAAGAGATAAGGGGACTTGAACTTCTTCCGCTTGAAACTGTTCTTAAAGACTCGAAAGTCAGGAGACAGACAAGGGGAAAATTTCCTGAACTGGAGGGAGTATTAGGCAGCCTTTCTGGAATGGATTTCGAGGGATATGAGATACATATCGGTGAATCAACTTATCCCTCATGCAATGTTGGGAACGTTTACGGAAGCTATGTTCACGGAATATTTGATGCTGAGGGAATAGCGGCGGCAATAGTGGAGGCAGTTCTTAAGAAAAAAGGTAAGGCAGGCGGAATACATATCAAAAGTGAACGTGAAATAAGAGAAGATTCATACATAAAACTTGCGGAAAATTTAAGAGAAAATCTTGATATGGAAAAAATCGCAGAAATAATGGAATGTTCGAATTATTGAACCTGATAAAGGCTCAGACTATGGTAGACTAAAAATGGTTCATAGTATAAAGACGGCAGTTTTTTACGGAGGTTCCCCTGTATGGAACGATATCATTATAACGAGCAGGAACAGAAATTGATCGAGAGCAGCAGTATTGCATGTGCTGTTTATCAGTTTATTGATAAACGCGTGGTTACCATTGCGCTTAGCGAAGGTATGAGAAAACTGATCGGAGCTGCTACGCTCAGGGAAGCTTACGACTTGATGGACAATGATATGTACCGTGATACCCATCCTGATGATGTTGCCGAGATTGCGGATGCCGCAGTGTGCTTTGCGACAGAAGGCGGGGAGTATGATGTATCTTACCGTTCAAGACAGGGCGAGGACTATCTGATAATACACGCTGTCGGAAGGCATGTGTATAAACAGGACGGGACGAGACTTGCCGTAATAAATTATATTGTTGAGGGAATTTACCGTCCGGGAGACAATGAGTATCTTCTTGGCGTTAAAGAACTGCATGAGAACTATATACAGAACAGGGAAGCGGTAAAGAAGATACGTTACGATTTTCTGACGGGTCTTCCGGATATGAACTATTTCTTTGAAATGGCTGAGGCATATCATGATAAAGCCGTAAAAGACGGCAGGAATGTTGTACTGATATTTATAGACATGGACGGTATGAAATCGTATAACCAGAAACATGGTTACACGGAGGGAGACCGGCTTATAAGGGCTGTCGGAAGTGTTCTGGTAAAGCATTTCAGTAATAATAACTGCTGCCGTGTTACTGCTGACCATTTCTGTGTCTATACAGAGGCAGAGAACCTCAACCAGAGGCTTGCCGTTTTTATAAAAGACGTCAAGATAGTCAACGGCGGAAGAACGCTTCCTTTACGAATAGGCATATATGACAGCAGTATTGAAGAAGTGCATGCGACAACGGCCTGTGACAGGGCAAAGATCGCCTGTGATTCTCTTGGAAATATTTATGATACAGAGATCGTATATTTCGATAAAGAAATGCTTAAAAAGTTTGAGATAAGGAGATATGTTATCGAGAACTTTGACCGGGCTCTTTCAGAAGGATGGATACAGGTCTATTATCAGCCTATCATCAGAGCCGCCAACGGAAGGGTCTGTGATGAAGAGGCTCTGGTAAGATGGATCGATCCGGAGAGAGGAATGATGTCTCCTCTCGAATTTATTCCTGTACTTGAGGAAGCAAAGATCGCTTACAGGATAGATCTCTATGTTTTAGAGTCGGTTTTGAAAAAACTCAGAAGACAGTACGATAACGGTCTGTTTGTAGTTGCAAATTCCATCAATCTTTCGAGAACGGATTTCTATGCCTGCGATATGGTCGAAGAGATCAGGCGCAGGGTTGATGATTCGAGCATTGACAGAAGCAAGATAACAATAGAGATAACCGAAAGCGTCCTTATGGAAGATCTTGACTTCATGCAGCTTCAGGTAGAACGTTTTCAGAAGCTTGGCTTCGGAGTATGGATGGATGATTTTGGAAGCGGCTATTCTTCTCCTGATATACTTCAGAAGATTCATTTTGATGTGGTAAAGATCGATAAGCTTTTTGTTGACAGGATAGAGGATAATGAGGGAAGCAGAGTTATTATCACAGAGCTCCTGAGACTTGCCAACGGACTTGGAAGTGAGACAGTCGCAGAGGGTGTTGAAACAATCAGACAGGCGGACTTTCTTAAAGAAATCGGATGTACAAGGCTTCAGGGATACTTTTATGTAAAACCGATCTCGGAGAAAGCTGTTTTTGAACGCTATCGCCGCGGAATACAGATAGGTTTTGAGAATCCCGACGAATCCGACTATTATTCGGCAATAGGAAACATAAACCTTTATGATATGTCTATTTCAAAAGAAGATGATGACAATCTTCAGAATTATTTTGATACGATGCCCATGTTCATTATAGAAGCGGATGAAAATGGATTCGGTCTGGTCAGGGGAAACAGGACATACAGAGAGTTCATGGATAACCATTATCCCGATACCACAGACAGGGTAAACGGTTACTATTCATATGACGAAAAAATACTGGCGACAGAGTATACTGACGCCATTAAAAAATGTAAAGAAAGCGGAGAAAAGATACTTTCGGATATCAGGACACTTGATGGCGGACTTGCTCATTTTCTGATCCGCAGGGTTGCAGCAAATCCGGTAAACGGGAATGTTGCGATAGCGGTAGTTGTTCTCGGTTATGTGGATAATGATGCTGAACTCAGGCACAAGGAGGAGCTTGAACGTATTGAAAGGGAGAGGAAGACTTATGCCCTGATCTCGGCGCTGTCGGGAAATTATATCTGTATCTATACTGTTGATCCTGTGACAGATAATTATATTGAATACAGCTCTACCAAAGAATTCGGAGAATTAGGAATAAATACCGAAGGCAGTGATTTTTATTCTGAATCGCGTGAGAATGGTGCAAATAATATTTATCCCGAGGATAGGGAACTGTTCATGTCCATGTTTACTAAAGAAAACGTAATGAATGAGATAGAAAACAAGGGCAGATTCACTTTGAATTACAGACTTATGTTTAAGGGGGCGCCAAAGTTTGTTTCGCTCAGGGCTGCAATGATCTCGGAAGATAAGGTTACCAGAGTTATATTCGGTCTCATAGATATGGATTCCCAGGTAAAGAAAGAGCAGGAGTTTACCAGAAAACTTACAGCAGCCAGAGTCCTTGCAAATCTTGATACACTTACGGGAGTAAAAAATAAGCATGCATATGTTGACAGCGAGATGCAGATCAACAGGCTCATTGACAAGGGCAATGCTCCGGAATTTGCAGTTGTTGTATTTGACCTGAACGGACTGAAGATCATTAACGATACATTCGGACATCAGGCAGGAGATAAATTTATAAAGGATGGCTGTTCCATTATCTGCGGTGTATTTAAGCACAGCCCGGCATTCAGGATCGGAGGGGATGAATTTGTCGCCATCGTTCAGGAAGAAGATTATAGAAATATAGAATCGTTAATGAAGAGAATGGAAAACATAAACATGAAAAACCTGAAAGACGGTGATGTGGTCATAGCTGCCGGCATGGCAAGATATCATAAGGATAAAAATGTCGCAGCCGTATTCAGCCGTGCCGATACGGAGATGTATAATAATAAGCTCTATCTTAAGGGTCTTTCGTAATACTGAAAAAATTTCAAAAAACACTTGCAATTTAAAAAAAGATATAGTATTGTATTTATCACACAGTATGTAACACTCAGCTGGCATTAACTGGTAAAAACATTTTAACCTAGGATGTTTGTACCTTTTGATGCCGGCTTTTTTGGTTTAAAAATTACAAGAAGCTTCGCGTCAGAGACAGACTCCTAAAAAAACATTTTTATGGAGGAAACAAAATGAAAGACAAGATTTTCGCAGTATTGCAGAGAGTCGGACGAAGCTTCATGCTTCCAATCGCAATTCTTCCGGT
>CAJORC010000055.1 GCA_905236615.1 uncultured Lachnospiraceae bacterium | reverse complement strand
TATGATATGACAGAATGCGATGGAAAGATCCTTGCAATTGCCGATGAAGAAGCACTTAAGGATGAGCTTGCAACAGGTGCAAAGGGAACTATCATCACAGACAGGACTCCGTTCTACGGAACAATGGGCGGACAGGTTGGCGATAAGGGTGTTATCGTAACTGCCGGCGGAGCAAAGTTTGTTGTTGAGGATACTATCCATGTAGCAGGCGAGAGAACAGCACATGTTGGACATGTAGAGTCCGGCAGCTTTAAGAAAGGCGATAGCGTAACTCTTAAAGTTGATGAAGAGCTCAGAGGCAAGACATGCCGCAACCATACTGCTACACACCTTCTGCAGAAGGCCCTTCGCGATGTGCTTGGTACTCATGTTGAGCAGTCCGGTTCATATCAGGATCCTTCCAGAACAAGATTTGACTTCAGCCATTTCCAGGCAATGACCGAAGAAGAGATCAGGAAGGTAGAAGATGCTGTAAATGAGAAGATTGCAGAGCAGATACCGGTTGTAACAAATGTAATGTCCATAGAAGAGGCAAAGAAGACCGGTGCTATGGCTCTTTTCGGTGAGAAATACGGCGAAAATGTAAGAGTAGTAGGTATATCAGACTATTCAAAAGAGTTCTGCGGCGGAACACATGTTAAGAATACCGGAGAGATTCAGGCATTCAAGATCGTTTCAGAATCAGGTGTTGCTGCAGGTATCAGACGTATTGAAGCTCTTACAGGAAAAAATGCCTTAAATTACTATCGTGAAACAGAGGATACTCTTAAGAATGCAGCACAGCTTCTTAAAGCAACACCTCAGACACTTGTAGAGAAGATCGCTCATCTTCAGGCTGAATTAAAGAGCCTTAAGAGTGAGAATGAGTCATTAAAGAGCAAGGCTGCTTCGAACCAGCTTGGCGATGTTTCAAGTCAGGTTCAGGAAATCAAGGGAGTAAAACTTATTGCAACACAGGTTGACGGTGTTGATATGAACGGTCTCCGTGATCTTTCAGATAAGCTTAAAGCTCAGCTCGGAGAAGGTGTTGTAGTACTTCTCAGCAACACAGACGGAAAAGTATCTATCGTTGTATCCGCAACAGACGGTGCACAGAGCAGGGGAGCACACAGCGGCAACCTTATCAAGGCAATTGCAGGTCTTGTAGGCGGTGGCGGCGGCGGACGTCCCGGAATGGCACAGGCAGGCGGTAAGAATCCTGCCGGAATCGCAGATGCTATTGCAGAAGCCCCCAAAGCTCTTGAAGCTATGATCAAATAATTATTTTCAGGTCAAAAAGCCCTGTAGATGATAGAAATTCATTTACAGGGCTTTTACTGAATATTATGGTTGACGTTTACCACTTTGAAGCGTTAAAATGTATTAAGTTTATGTATTCTTAAACATGCATGAATCAGTTTGGGGAGGTTTGCCTGAATGGAATCTGAAAAAAAAGATTCAAAAGAAATAACAAGAACCGACGTATTAAAACATGTCGAAGAAAAGCGGGTAAGATGGCGTGAGCCGGAACCTGTTTTTAACGGATATATATCATCTGAAGCGCTTGCGCTGATCTCGCTTGCGTTTATAGTTATCGTAACAATAGTGTGCGCTTTTTTACATGTGCAGATGAATACAATTTCTCTGCCTGTTGTACTTATAACTCTGGTAATTTTCATATTGATGGGGCTGTTTTTGGGTAATTCCCCTTCGGTCATCTCGCTTTTTCTTGTCGGACTGATACTGATAGTCGGTGCGATAACGGGGATGTACGCAGAAGTTACCATAGGTGTTGTAGTATTTCTAGCAACTGTATTCACAATTAAGGAAAAGAACCAAAGGTTCTGAAAAGAAAGAGGTTAAAATGGCACAGCTCTGGGGCGGGCGTTTTAAATCAGGTACAGATAGGGTAGCCTACGAGTTTAACGCATCGATTACTTTTGATTCCCGTATGTACAAAGAAGACATTGAAGGAAGCATAGCACATGCAACAATGCTTGGAGAACAGGGAATAATCAGTAAGGAAGATGCTGATTCGATAATTGACGGATTAAAGGGTATTCTGGCAGATATTGAATCCGGAAAACTTGAAATCGGAAGTCAGTATGAAGATATCCACAGCTTTAACGAGGCTGTTCTGACTGATAGAATAGGTGATGCCGGAAAAAGACTTCATACCGGAAGAAGCAGAAACGATCAGGTTGCTTTGGATATGAAGCTTTACACCCGAAAGACTATCGATGATATAGATGCAAGACTTGCAAAACTGCAGGCTTCATTGCTGGATATCATAGAAAAAAATCTGGATACCTGCATGCCGGGATTTACGCATCTGCAGAAGGCGCAGCCCGTAACTCTTGCCCATCATTTAGGAGCATATTTCGAAATGTTTATCCGTGACCGTTCAAGACTTACGGATATCAGAAAGAGAATGAACAGCTGTCCTCTCGGAAGCGGTGCTCTTGCCGGAACAACATATCCTTTGAAAAGGGAACGTACCGCTGAGCTTCTCGAATTTGAACTCGGTCCCACAAGAAACAGCATGGATTCGGTTTCTGACAGAGATTATCTTATAGAATTTCTTGATGCCCTTGCGATCATAATGATGCATCTTTCAAGATTTTCAGAAGAAATAATAATATGGAATTCAAACGAATATCGTTTTGTGGAGATTTCTGATGCATATTCCACAGGCTCAAGTATTATGCCTCAGAAGAAAAATCCTGATATCGCAGAGCTTGTACGCGGAAAGACAGGACGTGTCTATGGTGCGCTTATGAGTCTGCTGACTACCATGAAGGGTATTCCCCTTGCTTATGACAAAGATATGCAGGAAGACAAAGAAGTTGCATTCG
The DNA here is from genome assembly GCA_905236615.1 of uncultured Lachnospiraceae bacterium. Lineage (GTDB taxonomy): Bacteria > Bacillota > Clostridia > Lachnospirales > Lachnospiraceae > NK4A144. Next base: position 9,061 of record CAJORC010000055.1, on the reverse strand, counting down.
ATGCATTTGATAATGTTGCGGCCTGCATAGAGCTTTTTGACGGAATGATATCAACCATTAAATTCAGAAATGATTTAATGGAGAAGAGTGCTAAAAACGGCTTTACAAATGCAACAGATGCTGCTGACTATCTCGTTAAGAAAGGTGTTCCTTTCAGAGATGCACATGGTATCATCGGCAGACTTGTACTTAAATGTATTGATGAAAACAAGGCACTTGATGATTTGACCATTGAAGAATGGAAGTCGGAATCTGATGTTTTCGAAAATGATATTTACGAAGCCATAAGCCTGAAGACCTGCGTAGATAAGCGTCTTACTATCGGTGCTCCGGGACATGAAGCAATGGAAAAAAATGTAAGATACTATAAAGATTATCTTAAAAACAGCCGATAAAGGTTTCTATAGTAAACATTTAACATATATTTTTTAAGAGGAGAAAAAATCATGTCAGAGAAATTGAAAGTAGCCATCCTTGGCGGTACAGGTATGGTAGGCCAGCGTTTTATCGCATTATTGGAGAATCATCCCTGGTTCGAAGTTCATACTATTGCAGCAAGCCCCAGAAGTGCCGGCAAGACTTACGAGCAGGCTATCGGTGACCGTTGGAAGCTGGAAGTTCCCATGCCTGAAGCAGTAAAAAATATCGTAGTTAAAGATGTAAGTGACGTTGAAAACGTTGCTGCTGATGTTGATTTCTGCTTCTCAGCTGTTGATATGAGCAAAGATGAGATCAAAAAGATCGAAGAAGCTTATGCAAAAACTGAGACACCTGTTGTTTCAAATAACAGTGCTCACCGTTGGACTCCTGACGTTCCTATGATCATTCCGGAGATCAATCCTGAACATGCTGAAGTTATCGAGGCACAGAAGAAGAGACTTGGTACAACAAACGGTTTCATCGCTGTTAAGCCTAACTGCTCAATTCAGTCTTATGCTCCTGTTCTTTACTCATGGAAAGAGTTTGAGCCTACAAAGGCTGTTGTTTCAACTTATCAGGCAATTTCCGGCGCAGGAAAGACTTTCAAAGACTGGCCTGAAATGAACGGCAACATCATTCCTTTTATCTCAGGCGAAGAAGAGAAGAGCGAAAAAGAGCCATTAAGAATTTACGGACATGTTGCAGGTGACCACATTGAGCCCGCTACAACTCCTCTTATCACAAGCCAGTGTATCCGTGTTCCTGTTCTTTACGGTCACACAGCTACAGTATTTGTTGATTTTGCAAAGAAGCCTTCCAAAGAAGAACTTATCGAGAGAATGGTTTCTTATAAGGGTGAGCCTCAGAAGCTTGAGCTTCCTTCAGCTCCCAAGCAGTTTATACAGTATCTTGAGGAAGATAACCGTCCTCAGGTTGCTCTTGATGTTAATTTCGAGCGCGGCTTCGGAATCTCGATCGGACGTCTCAGAGAAGACTCTGTATTCGATTATAAATTTGTAGGACTTTCACACAACACAGTAAGAGGTGCAGCAGGTGGTGCTGTTCTTTGTGCTGAATTACTTAAGGCGAAAGGATATATTCACGCTAAATAAGTAATATTCAAAAGTTAAAATTATGGGTAAAACTTTAATTATCACAGAAAAGCCGTCCGTCGCAAGGGAATACGCTCAGATTCTGAGCGTTTCCGGCCGTCGCGACGGCTTTCTTGAAAATCAGGATTATGTAATAACATGGTGTGTGGGACATCTGATAGAGATGTCTTACCCCGATAAATACGACGAAAAATACAAGCGCTGGAACATGGACGATCTGCCGTTCCTGCCTTTGGAATATAAGTATGATGTAATAAAATCCGTTGAAAAGCAGTATAAGATCGTAACAGGGGCCCTTCACAGGGATGATGTGTCAACCGTTCTCTGGGCAGGAGACTCGGGACGTGAAGGTCAGGTCATCGAAGAGCTTATAAGGCTTTACGGCGGTGTAAGAGAAGGAATAGAGGAAAGACGTGTCTGGATCGATTCCTGTACGGAAGAAGAAGTACAGAGAGGAATGAGGGAGGCAAAACCCTACTCAGAATACGCAAACCTCGCAAATGCAGGGATAATGCGGAGTATAGAAGATTATGCCATGGGAATAAATTTCTCAAGAGCATTATCTGTTAAATACGGACAGCTCCTTAATAATTCCGCCGGAACGAAAAAATATGCAGCGATCGCAGTCGGAAGAGTCATGACCTGCGTTCTGGGAATGGTCGTTAGACGTGAAAGAGAGATAAGGGATTTCAAGGAAACTTTCTTCTACCGGATAATTGCCGACTTTGACTTTGAAGGAAGCATCTACAGCGGTGAATGGCGTGCCGTCAAGGGTTCTGATTATTTTGAATCTCCAAAGCTTTACAGCGAAAAAGGTTTTAAAGAAGAGAAAGATGCGAAAGAACTGATAGAGAATCTGCTTTCTCTGCAGAATGGTAAGGTCAGCTCTATTTCAAAAACGAGCGAAAACAAGCGCCCGCCGCTTTTATTTAACCTTGCGGAACTGCAGGCTATCTGCACTAAGAAATACAAGATCAGCCCTGACCAGACTCTGAATGTTGCTCAGGAACTGTATGAGAAGAAACTGACAACATATCCCAGAACGGATGCGAGAGTTCTTTCAACCGCTGCCGCAAAAGAAATTGTTAAAAACTTAAACGGTGTTCTTAAATATCCGCCGACTGCAGCATTTACAAAAAAGATTCTTGATGAGAAGCTTTACAGCAATCTGATAAAATCACAGTATACCGATGATTCAAAAGTAACTGACCACTATGCTATCATTCCTACGGGTAATGTATCAGAATACAACAACCTTTCGGATTTATCTAAGCGAGTGTATGATACCATAGTAAGACGTTTTCTTTCGATTTTTTATCCGCCGGCCGTGTACGAGAAACTGTCTATCACGACAACTGTCGGTAAGGAGAAATTCTTTACTTCTTCAAAAGTACTGAAAGATCCCGGTTATCTGGTCATTACAGGACAGGATAAGCAGAAAGACGAGAAAGGCGAAGCCGAGGAGGATGAAAGTTCAAACTCCGGACTGCTTGCGCTATCCGACAAGCTTCATAAAGGTGACACGGTCAAAATAAGCTCAATGTCTACCAAAACCGGTAAGACCACACCGCCAAAACGCTACAGTTCCGGTTCGATGATCCTTGCAATGGAGAATGCGGGACAGCTCATAGAAGATGAAGAACTGAGGGCACAGATAAAGGGTGCCGGTATCGGTACTTCTGCAACAAGGGCAGGCATTATAGAAAAGCTTATAAAGATCGGATATATAGCGGTAAATAAGAAAACGCAGATACTGACGCCAATGCCTTTCGGAGAAATGGTATATGAAGTGGTTTTCCTGACGATGCCTTCCATGCTCAATCCTGAAATGACGGCGAGCTGGGAAAAAGGTCTTTCAATGGTTGAAAACGGAAGTCTTACTACTGAAAAATACCGTGAAACACTTGAAAAATATGTGACAAAATATGTTGAAAATGTCAGAGCAAAAAATCTTACGGGCTTAATTTCACAGAGAATAAGGGAAGTTCCCAGAACACCCGTAAAGACTTCGGATACTTCCGAAGAAGGAAAAAAGAAAGGAAAGAGAAAAAGTGGAAGCAGCAAAAATAGTAAATCTGTATGACTTAAATGAAACAAAAGCAGCTGACTATTTAAGAGGATTTGAATATCCATGGGAAGCTCTCAACGGCATCGGGGATATGATAATCAAGCTCGGAGAGAGTCTTGATCCTGAAATATATGAGAAAAAAGGTGAAAACATCTGGATCGCCAAGTCTGCTAAAGTATGGCCCACAGTATCGATCACAGGTCCCTGCATAATCGGTGAGAGAACCGAAGTAAGACAGTGTGCCTTTATCCGCGGAAAAGCCCTTGTGGGTGATGATTGTGTTGTAGGAAACTCTACAGAACTGAAAAACGTCATTCTGTTCAATCATGTACAGGTTCCTCATTACAACTATGTTGGCGATTCCATACTCGGTTTCTATTCACATATGGGTGCCGGTTCGATCACATCAAATGTTAAATCCGATAAGGCACTTGTCGTTGTAAAATCACTTGACGGAGAAAAAATCGAGACAGGTCTGAAGAAATTCGGAGCAATGCTCGGAGACCATGTTGAGATTGGATGCAACAGTGTCTTAAATCCGGGAACAGTTGTCGGAAGAAACAGTAATGTTTATCCTACTTCATGCGTAAGAGGTGTAATTCCTGCCGATTCGATCTATAAGGCACAGGACAATATCGTAAAACGCAGATGAAGACGCATATAAATGCGCGGGTCAATTAAAGACTCGCGCATTTTTAATATAAATTATTCAGTTACATCTGTAGTTTCGACAGTTCCGTTTTTTATTTCCGCTAAACTGTTGTTATAACTATTTGTCATATAAACCGCCATCGTGATCATCAGGATAATACAGGCAGCAGATATAATGATACCTATCCGTCTCTGTGCAGCGTCGATAGATGAATCTTCAGTCTTGAAAATGTAACCGCAGCTTTGGCATTTTTTCTCAGTCTTCAGAACCTGTTTTCCGCAGTGCGGACAGGTCTTGAACTGATATTCATCAATTCTTTCCTGAAGATTGTGCATCACATCATTAAATCTGTTTTCACCCAACCTGTCGAATTTTTTACGGTTCTCTTCCTCTTCTTTTTTGTTGGAAGCAGTATAATAACTGTTTGCCTGATGGAAATCAGCATCACATTCATGACAGGTAAGTTCATCGTCAAGCTCCTGCCAATGTCCACATTTTGCACACTTAATAATTTTAAGCATACAGAACACCTCCCCAAATCCATTGAGATTTATTTGTGAAATAAATACATGATTCCCTTTTTTCTTATATAAATTATAGCAGAAATTAACAAATTACTGAATATAAAAACTTAAAAGTTCACAAAAAATAGGAGGGAAAATCCCCCCTATCAATGGTTAACTAATACTTAAATTAAAATTGGAATTCGGATCATCAGGCGAATTATTTTTCACTGTATCCATAGCTTTGATAAATTCTGTTGAAATCTCGGCATCTTTTGCGTCACCACTGTAGGCGCTTTTGATTACCTCGGCAGTTTCCGCTATATCAGAAGAATTTGAAACAACCGCTGTAATGGTTCTGGTCGTAGAAACGGACTCATTCTGGATATTCTCTGCCTTCGCAGCACGATTATCCATTTCTTTCTGGTAAGTATATTGTGAAATAATGCCTTTTAAGTACATCTGTCTCAATTTGGCATCACTTATTCCATTATAGCTTGTAAGTGATGATTCATAGCTTTCCAGAGCAGATGGAGCAGAGTCATCTTCTGCGGAAGAATCCTTCTCCGCCGGTTTAGTGATCTTTACCTTAACAACAAAACCATCAGTCAGTTCCTCATGACCTCTTGGACTAATTTGCAAGGTATCGCCGTCATCGGATTTATCCGAAAGATAATCATAGCGGTCATCATCTTTTTTATGTTTTTTGCCAACGGTTTTTACAGAAGAATCATCTTTAACTTTATTATTATCAGTTTTTTTAGAAGCATCTGACTTATCTGCAGAAGATGTTTTGTCTGTATTGTGAGTACCTGTTGAAGATATGTGATTAGCAACCGCATCAGAAGCTGCCGTATTTATTAAATTATTTACTTGTAAATTATCCATAGGCATCTCCTTTAATATTGTTTAAAAAACGGTTCACTATACTAATTCTATTTTACAACAGATGACAGAAAAAATCCATAAATAATTGTATAATGTATACATATATTATATAAATAATTATTAAAAAAGAAAATTGATTGTTTAATTTTTTATTCACAAATTAATAGATCAATATGTTAGGATAAATATATAGGTTGGCGAAGCCAGATGATAAGCGGCGTTATTAGAGGAGACACAGCATGTCGAGTCAAGACATTTCTGAGGCATATATTCTTGATAATTTTGAGAAAGCAGCTGCCTCTGAATACATAAAGGTATACTATCAGCCCGTTATCCGCACTATATCAAGGAAAATGTGCGGATTTGAGGCTTTGGCAAGGTGGGAAGATCCGGAAAAAGGAATGATAAGTCCTGCCTCTTTTATTAGTGTGCTCGAAAATAACCGTCTGATCCATCTGCTGGATTCTTATATTATTCGGAATATCTGTAAAAACTTAAGACATATTGTAAACAATTCATATCCGATATTACCCGTTTCCTTCAACATTTCACGACTCGATTTCGAAATCTGCGACATGTTCAGTGTTGTTGACAACGCAGTCAATGAATATGAGATCCCCCATGACCTTATTTATATCGAAATAACTGAATCAATGATAAATGAAAAAACCGACCTGATAATAGACATTATTGAAAAATTCAGGAATTCGGGTTATCAGGTATGGATGGACGATTTTGGAAGCGGATATTCTTCACTGAATGCATTAAAAGATTATAACTTTAATACTCTGAAGATAGATATGTGCTTTCTTTCTGACCTGAATTCGCGTTCACGGGCAATAGTATGCGCTGTTGTTGAAATGTCGAAAAATATAGGAATAAAGACACTTGCGGAGGGTGTTGAGACAGAAGAACAGTATGATTTCTTAAAATATATAGGCTGTGAAAAGGTTCAGGGTTACTACTTTTCACGACCGCTTTCATTCGACAGGATGGTATCATCTCTAATTGATGGAGAATTCGGGATAGAAGAGCTTTGGGAGAGAAAATATTACGACAATATAGGTCTGGTAAATGTCCTCAGTTCGACACCATTTATATTAAACAAACAGGTAGACTCATACATTTTGCAGGAACTGGATGCAATCCCCATTGCAATAGTCGAGATAGAGGAAGGAAAATATCAGTTTCTCTATAAAAATGAAACCTTCATAAAAGAGATCAATGCTTTAGGTATTGAAGACAACGAAGAAGATATACACAGATTTGTAAGTATGAATACCATATTTCTGAACCGGCTGTCGACACTGTTCAGGAAAACGAGGATCACAGGAAATGAAGAGATAACGATTGCGGATAACGGAAAGTATTTTGTAGCGAGAACACAACTGATAAGCAGGGAAAACAACAGGTTTGCCATACTCTTTACCTTCCAGAATATAACCCGCGCCGATTCAAGGAGACAGGAAAGGCTTGACGAATTATTAAGAAATGTCTACTCGATCTATGACAGCGTCTTTCTGATCGATATTACAGAAAATCTGGTAGAAAGGGCATTTCTCTTTGATAATCTTTCGGTTCTGAATAAATCAAACATTCTGACCATAGAAGAGTTTGTTGAAGATCGGTGCAGAAAACAGATTCATAAAGACGATCTGAAAGGGGTTGAGGAGTTTTTTGATTTTTCAAATCTGAAAGCTCATATCCAAAAGAGCGGCAGAAATTTCATAAGCAGATATTTCAGGATAAAAAATATTACAAACGGATATGACTGGAAAATCTGTACTGCTTCTATGGCAGGTGAAAATGAGATACTCCTTTTGATAAGAAATGCGGATAATACTGCGATCTCAATGCTGAACGAACACGAAGAGTACGGTTCATCAGCGGGGAAAAACGGCAGGATCAGCAAAGCGATGCTCTGGCAGAGTCTTATGGAGAATAGCTCGATATGCTTTTTCTGGAAAGATAAAGACAGGCGCTTCTTAGGAGCAAACAGGGCGTTTCTGGATTATTACGGAATGCCCGATATGGGAGTTATATTAAATAAAAACGATGAAGAAGTCGGCTGGCATGTTGAACCCGGTCCTTATAAATCCGATGAAGAGAGAGTCATTTCCGACGGTTTTGTGACACATGATGTCCCCGGACACTGTATCATACGAGGAATTGAAAGAGATATAATAGCCAACAAAATGCCGATATATGACGATGGTTCCATAGTCGGACTTGTCGGTTATTTCCGGGATGTCACGGATATCTTTGAAAGCAGCCACTGCAAAGAAACAGGAATAACCGATAATCTTACCGGGCTGCTTAACGGACGCGGTATCATGCTGACAATGCTCAGATACACTGATGCCTATGAACTCAGGGAAAATGATTTTGCACTGATACTTATCCGGATCAACAATTTCAACGAACTGAAGAAATACCTTGGACTGGAACTGATAGAAGTGATCATTCAGACCATAGGAAATACATTAAAGAAGTCCTACGGAAACACAACATCGATCGGACGTTACTCCGGAGATGAATTTATTATTATATTCCAGTTTGCGGAAATTGAGGAAGTGGCGAAGCTGAAAAAGAGTATCATTGAGCATATTTCCGAAATTCATTCTGCAAACGGAAATCCCTGCACGCTTTACGCGTCGGCAGCTTCCGCAATCTATTCGGAGACAGGGAATTCTGATAAAATGATAAAAGCGGCAGAGAAGGAACTGGGACAAAACAGGAAAAAAGATTAAATGAGAAAAATTACTTTCGGGAATGAAAAAGCGGATACTATCCTTATCCAGCCGGTCAGCGGGGATGAGCTGAAATTCGCTGAAGATGAACTAAAGCTTATAAAAGAGAGTACCGGGGCAGACTTCTGCATGTATGCTGTTGAAGTGGATAACTGGAATTCAGATCTTTCACCGTGGGAGACTGAACCTGTTTTCGGAAAAGAAGGCTTCGGAGACGGGGCGGAAAAGACTCTTGAAGAGATACTGAAATTCTGTGAAGACAAAAGCAGAAGATATATTATAGGCGGATACTCTCTGGCAGGGCTTTTTTCGATATGGTCCGCGTATCAGACGGATATTTTCTGCAGCGTTGCTGCGGCGTCCCCGTCAATCTGGTTCCCGGGATTCGTGGATTACATGAAAGAACATGAGATAAAGACCGATAAAGTATACCTGAGTTTAGGTGATAAAGAAGAAAAAACAAGAAATCCCGTCATGGCAACGGTAAGGGAAAAAATAGAAGAAGCGTACAGTCTCCTTAAAGAAAAAGGAATTAAAAGCAATTTAGAAATGAATAAGGGAAATCATTTCAGGGATGTTGATATAAGAACAGCAAAGGCATTCAGTTGGGTTCTTTGATATATTTAATGAAAATGAATTATAATTAACAAAAGCCGGAGATTTTTTTT
>CAJORC010000054.1 GCA_905236615.1 uncultured Lachnospiraceae bacterium | reverse complement strand
ATCCGTCTCTAAGCGATACATTATCGTACAATCTTCCAGTCAAGAAAAGTGGGCACGACAAACGTTTTTCTTAGATATATTATTCTGCAGGCAATGTCGGTTTCCACTCAAAAAGAAGAAAAGCCATATAATGCGGGATCGTTAATATATTGCCTGAAACACCAAGATTAGAATCTTTAATTCTGATCAATTGAGTCTCTCCGTAATGATCTGGATGCGCCATTACTGTTTTAGCGCTTTTCGTATTGCCATTTACAGCCTTGACCTCAAGAATCGTAGACTCTCCATGATAATTGATTACAAAATCAAGCTCCAAACCGCTTTGTTTAGCAAAATAGAAGAACTTCCCTCCACGCTTATATAAAGCATCGGCGATTAGTGACTCATAGATCATACCTTTTCCCATTCCAAGTTCTCCAGATAAAATTGCTTCTGTCGTCCCATCTTCCAGCATCCCTACAAGCATACCAATGTCTGTGGTGAATACTTTATATTGATTCTGTATCACATTAACCGATAATGGAGTCGCAGGGACAGACAGATTGTGTACTTTCGTAATGATACCGGTATCCTTTAAATAGTCAAGCGCATCTTTACCTGCGTCCTTTGCTCCTTTGCCTGTAATTTTAGAGACGACAAATCTTTTGTTCTCCTTTCCTAAAAATGACGGGACCAGTGAAAATGCACTCCTGATTCTTGCAACTTCATTCGCCTTAAACAGCGGCATATTATCCTTGCCTCGCCGTCTTCCGAAGTCATCCTGAAGGTTCCTGGTTATCCTTCTGGTGATCTGAAGCGATGAATATATATTGTTTGTCTCCATGTAATTGCAGACAGCCTCCGGAAAACCACCGACACAAAGATATTCTCTAAACATGGAAGTAAATGCGCCGTGCATAGATTTTGACAATGGAGTTTTGTTTGTAAAAGCCGTCTTGATGTATCCTATTTCTTTGTCTGAAAACCCTTTGGCCCACAAAAACTCTTCAAAATCCAAAGTCCTCATATCAAACTCATCTGTGCAGCCAACAGGTTTAGGTGTATTGTCAGTAATCACGTATCCATTAACGCCTAAATAAGATCCTGATGCAATAAAATCAAATCTATTATCGTTCATTACTGTCTTTAACGATAATAATGCTCTCGGACACTCCTGCACTTCATCATATAAGAACACAGTGTCCCTTTCTATTAATTCAGGCATTGGTATCTTCACTGATAATTCCCGAACGATCGTATCTATATCCAGCTCACCGTCAAAAACGTCAATCAGATCCGGCCTGTCCCAAAAGTTCAGATATATCACAACCTGGTAATTGTTCTCAGCAAATAGCCTGATCGAATGTGTTTTCCCTGATTGTCTTACGCCTCTTATCAGTGCCGGTTTATGGTCACCAAGCTCCTTCCACTCTTGTAGCCATTTGTCTATATGCCTTCTTAGTTCCATCTTGTTTCCCTCCTGTTTATAGGATATATTTACTTTTCGGAAAAATCAAGGCGAGTTTTTACTTATTTTCGGAAAATTCATACCGTGTTGGTTCTCATTTTCGGAAACAGTTATACATTCCATTTGCAAAGAACTCGGCATCAAGCCGAAAAGCTCACACAAAGCAAAAGAGACTCTTTCGCGTCTCCCGTGGTATTTGCAACGCATAGGGGATCGAAGATCGGAAAACATTGAAATTAAGGAGGTTAGACCACACCGCCTCTTCGTGTAGTCAGAAAAGTAGTCAAAAAAGCATGGTAAATTGTAATAACATCTATGATTTGATGATCGCCTGCAGGATCTCTTCTCTGTTTCCTTTTGTAAAATCGCTGAGTTTATATGATCTGATTCGCTGATTGACCAGAATAGGTATAACAAGTCCATTTTTTGCCAATACTGAAAGCCTGTTAATTATAGTCCTGTTTGTGACCCCGGTCTCACGGCTTATTTCGATCGGCGTGAACTCGTTCGTATGAAATCTTATCAGTAAAGCCAGAAGTTCTTTCTCTCTTTTCTTAAGATATGACAGGCTGGAATCGATCGATTCATCCGCCCCACTCTCGGACAGCTCCCGCACTTTGTTTGAGTACAGGAGAACCATACGGAGAAAGTAGTTTACCCAGATCTCCGGATGCGGAGGATCATTCCTGCCGTTATAATAGAACGGCGAAAGGCCCATCTGGATCGAATCATAGTATTCGTCTATGTTGTATGCATAGTATTCTTCAAGCGAACCGATCCCGTTGAATCCGTATCCATTGACATCCAGAATATATCCTGAAAGCAGCCTGGCTGTTCTTCCGTTTCCATCTTCAAAAGGATGTATGGTCACCAGCTGATAATGTACGACAGCAGCGATTATCAGCGGATGATCGTCTGTTGTATTCACATATTCTACCAGCTCATCAAGAAGACCCGGTATTTCCTTATATTCAGGAGGAATATAATCGGGATTGCCGGTTTCAGAATCATATACTGCAAACAACACGCCCGGAGGCATTGGACCTCTCAATCCAATCTTTTCTTTTGATGCACCCTTTTCAACGAGCTTCTGAACATCAAGTATTAACTGTTTAGAAAAGACTTCCTTTCGCTTTGCTTTCTTGTCCAGATAGTCAAGCGCCAGATAATAGTTACGGATCTCCTGTTCCGGCCTGAGAAAATGTTTCCTTTCATCACTCTCTATAACTTCGTCAGCCTGCTGCTCTGAAAGAGGGTTCCCCTCGATTTTATTAGAAGCATAGGAGCTCTTCTTCTTTGAATTCTTACGAAGTCTGCTCTCAACAGACTCCGGCAGCTTAACTGATGATACCGTGTAACGGTTCTGGTCGATCTCTGTTATATATTTCAGTATCTCATTAGATAACTGGACTTTTATCATACGTTGTCACCTCATAATAATTATATCAGAGGCAATAATTAATTTCACTATTTTTTCACTATTTTTTCACTATT
>CAJORC010000053.1 GCA_905236615.1 uncultured Lachnospiraceae bacterium | reverse complement strand
ACCGTTAGGGTACTTTTTGCATACATGCTGTAATGATAAGCTTGCCATTATTGCCTCCTCTTAAACTGCACTTAAATCCGTGCATCATTTGATGATGTTAAGATTATAGCAAAGCTCTGTCTTTCTGATAATACCTCTCTTCACCAAAAAAATTCATAAATCTATATGCAACCTGTATAGTGCATTAAAAAAAAATCAATTAGAATACTTATCAAAGACTCTCCTGAATATGAACGAGGAAAGATATGCCGGAAGCGAGAATCCGACAAGTATTATTATCGGGACTGCCCTCCAGAAAAAAACATACACCGCAAAACCTGCAGCTGCCCATATAAGGAAGATCACTGCCGTCATCGGGAGTGATCCGACTGCCATTGCAAGAGCGTTTTTCATTGTTCCCTTAACTGTATTCTGAAATCTTGCGAGCAGGGGAAAGACATACGAAAGTTCCAGCAGCCAAACCAGAAAAAGGATTATCAGTCCAACTCTGAATACCGCCGAAAAAGCCCCTGAACCAATGCTGTTGACTGCATAGAAATCAACCCTGAATATCACTGCGATCAGGAGCATTATCATCCATATGATCGTCGACTGCTTAAAATTCTCCTTAAATGACTTAAAAAATCCCTGTAATATATAGCCTTCCTCTCCTGCCGAAAGCTTCATCGCCATGTAGTAAAGGGCCGTCATCGATGCTCCTATGGTAAATACCGGTATGGAACAAATAAGGAAAAGAAGGTTGATTATCACTATATTTACAGCTTTATCAAGAAACCTGAAAAGTGGTCCGTCGTAGTTAAAAATTCCGCCCATTTAATTATTATCTCCTGTCTGTCTGTCCGGGTTTGCAAATTTTGTATATTGCGGCAGCCATGCAAGCTCTACGGTTCCGATCGAGCCGTTTCGCTGTTTGGCTATGATTATGTCTGCTATGTTCTTCTTTTCGGTATCAGGATGATAATAATCATCACGGTAGATAAACATAACTACGTCTGCGTCCTGCTCTATAGCTCCTGACTCTCGGAGGTCGGACAACATAGGTCTGTGGTCAGGTCTCTGCTCAACCGCACGGGAAAGCTGCGAAAGTGCGACTACCGGAGTTTTCAGCTCTCGCGCCAGTGCTTTCAGCGCTCTCGAAATGTCGGAAATCTCCTGCTGTCTTGAAGCATCTTTTCCGCCCTTGTTTCCTGTCATAAGCTGGAGGTAATCGATGATTATCATATCGATCTGACCATGCTCAAGCTGTGCCTTACGGCATTTTGAACGCATTTCCGCTATGGATATGGCAGGCGTATCATCGATCATCAGATTCGAACGCCCGATGATGCCTGCACCCTCAACGACCTTATCCCACTCGGAATCAGCTAGATCACCTATACGGATCTTTCCGGAATCAACATAGGACTCCATTGCTATCAGTCGGTTAACAAGCTGTTCCTTTGACATTTCCAAAGAAAATATCATTACATTTCTGTTTTTTCTGAAGCAGGCATACTCGCCTATATTCAGTGCAAACGCCGTTTTTCCCATTGACGGTCTGGCCGCGATAAGTATGAGATCCGAGCGCTGCAGTCCGGCTGTTTTATAATCAAGTTCCCTGAATCCTGTCTCGATACCCGTTACCGTACTTGTATTTTTTGCGGCAGTCTGGATATTATCGAGAACGTTCATAACGATCCTGCTTATGGGAACAAGATCCTCGCCGCCGCCCTGATTCTGGATTATGTCAAAGATTTTTTTCTCTGTCTCCGCAAGCAGATCTTCAGTTGAATACTGGCCTGAATAGCAGTCTGCGGCAATTTCTTCATTTACTTTTATAAGCCGTCTCTTCACCGCGTAATCACGCACCATTTTTGCATAATCACCGACGTTTACGCTTGAAGGAACATAACTTATGATCCCTGCGATGAATTCAGGATTTCTGATCTCATCAGGTGCACCGAGTGCCTCCAATGCACTCAATATCGTTACCTGATCGACCGGTCTTCCTTCTTCGGAAAGTGTCCTTATGGCTTCAAACATGACAGCGTACTGCCTTGTATAGAAGTCATCCGCCGTTAGGATCTCAGTCGCCTTCATTATTGCATCGTGTCCAAGAAACATAGAGCCGATGACTGATTTCTCGGCATCGGCTGAAAAAGGCGGCATTCTTTTTACTATATTTTCTACATCCATTTTATTACAAAGCCTCTACGCTGACTGTCAGCTCCCCGGTTACCTGAGGGTGGAGTTTAACCGGAATCTTGTATGTTCCGAGGTTTTTGATGGGCTCACTGATAACGATCTTCTTTTTGTCGATTTCAAAGCCCTGCTGCTCTTTTGCTGCCTCGGCGATCTCCTTTGAGGAAACAGAACCGAAAGCACGTCCGTTTTCTCCGGACTTGATCTTAAGGGTAATCTTCTTATCCTTTATTTTCTCAGAAAATTCTTTTGCTGCTGCAAGTTCCTCAGCAGCGACCTTCTCGTTGTTTGCCTTCTTTAACTTGATCTCATTTAAGTTAGCTGAAGTAGCTTCAACTCCCAGTCCTTTTTTAAGCAGGAAGTTTCTTGCATAACCTTCGCTGACATTTATAACATCACCTTTTTTTCCCTGTGCCTTAACGTCCTGTAATAAGATAACTTTCATTATTTTAATGCTCCTTCCTCGTCCATTTCATCTATTGTCGCTTTAAGCATTTCTTTTGCTTCTTCCAGACTATGACCGTCTATCTGGGCACCGGCAATGTTCATGTGACCGCCGCCGCCCATTCTCTCCATTATGATCTGTACATTAACTTCATCTATGGAACGTGCACTTATAAATACCCTGTTCTGATATTCAGTAAGCACAAACGAAGCTTTAACAAGATTTATGTTAAGAAGCTCGTTTGCCGCCTGCGCTGCCGTAACCGTAGGAGACTCGATATTGTTGGGCGAAAGCGAGATCGCATAGCAGCCCTTGTAAAGCTCGGCACCCTGTACTGCCTGTGCCCTTGCCTGATAATCTTCAAGATCATTCCTGAAGAGTTTCCTGACTCTCGTGATATTTGCGCCGCTTCTTTTAAGGAAAGCCGCTGCCTCAAAGGTCCTTACGCCTGTCTTCGTCATGAAATTGTTCGTATCTATCATGATACCGGCATAAAGACAGTCTGCCTCGATAGGCTTTATCTTGATATCATCCGTAATATACTGAAGGATCTCCGATACCATCTCGCAGGCACTTGACGAATATGACTCAACATAAGCGAGTGTTGCATTTGTTATACGGTCCGGACTTATCCTGTGATGGTCGAGCACCACGATTGTCTTTGCAATTTCCAGCAGTTCCGGACATTCGGTAATTTTAGGCTTGTTAGTATCTACAACGATCACGGCAACAGAACGTGTTTCGCAGATCTGTATAGCCTCACTGCTTGTAACAAATACATCCGGATTATAAGCCGGATCTTCTATAACACCGTCTGCAAAAGGCTTGATAGTCGGTGTTACCTCATTAATAACAACATGGCATTTCTTGCCGCACTCACTTGCAGCCCTGTAAATTCCCATTGCGGAAACAAAGCTGTCGATATCGGTATTTTTATGTCCCATTACAAGGATCTCATCCTTAGACTCAATGATCTCCTTAAGTGCATGAGCCTTAACCCTTGCCTTTACACGAGTGTTACGCTCAACCTGCTGGCTCTTTCCTCCGAAATAGCTGACCTTATCCGGAGTCTT
>CAJORC010000052.1 GCA_905236615.1 uncultured Lachnospiraceae bacterium | reverse complement strand
GAAACAATGAGAGCCTTAGGAAACGCCTTCCAGTCAAAGGCATCTATACCCGCAATCTCATTATGATACAGTTCCAGGACATCTCCGCTGATAAATTTATGCAGCATACTCTGAAGCACTTGAGACAGATCCGATTTCATTACACTGCCATAGATCTGCAATGCGTCACTGTTTCCGAGCAATGTTGCAGCTGCATCGATTGTACCGGTTCCCAATTTCTCGATAAGCGGGTCTTCATCCCAGTAGATCAGATGCACCCGGTTTCCTCCTTCTGACAACGTTTTCGCAGCGTGATAGATGCATAACGCGAGCCATTTCTCAACAAGCCTAGATTTATCTTCAAGCCCGGTCGATGATGCCATCTGCGCCTCAATATATGTCTTTACCTCGCCGAAAGTTGTATCATCCATGCAGCTTTGCATGTCTTCCACATCCGATAGTATCCCCTTCATGTACTTCTGATCACCAACCATGGCCTTGTATTCCTGCGCTTGCTTGCTCGGAATACCGATGATAAACTCAATGCCCGAAGCAGCTCCGTCCCGAAAGGCCTGATAGACATCTACAGGGATCAATTCCCCATCGCAGGTCGGAGCGCACATATTCTGCCAGAGTCTTTCTGCCGCATCCTTCAGGGCTTCCGTTTCCAGCTGTAAAAGTTCCGCCATGGTCGAGGTCTGCGTTTCCTTCAACAAATCCTTTGCCAGGGTTCTGGATGCTTCCGGTGTGTCGTAGGCGATTACCGGATTTCCGTTAAAAACGAAGGCCCTCTGGAACAAACCTTTTGCCCGTCCGCCTGCTGCAAGCAGCAGGATGGATGCAGCACCGGACTCAAAACCGACCACCGTGATCCGGTCGGGATCACCCCCGAAAGCCGCTATGTTTTCTTTGATCCATTTTAATGCCGCGATCTGGTCAAGCAGTCCGAGGTTTAATGCATCAGGGCAGGCATCCCCACCGGGTATCTCTGAAAAATCTATAAAACCGAAAATGCCCAGGCGATAATTAAAGCTGACGAACACTGTGTCAGGGTGATCGGATACAAAACTGTCGCCGTACAGCAGAGGATCGACTGAGCCTCCACAGGTAAAATCTCCGTGGTGAAACAACACGAGAACCGGATTTTTGGCATCCGTTTTTTTGCTGCTGACACATATATTCAACGTAAGGCAGTCCTCGCTCTGACGGTGATACTTAATGATCGATCCCCTGTGCTCAACCTGTATCGCCGAAGCGCCAAAATTTACGGCCTCAAATACACCATCCGATGGAGGAAGCGGTTTGGGTGCCTTCCATCTCAGATTCCCAACCGGCGGTTCTGCGTAAGGAATGCCAAGATAATTGATCGTTTTATTATTTCTTTCTCCTACATAGGTGCCCGTTTTTATCTTTACGGTATTCTCAGCATCGCATGCAGCTGAGATCGGCTGATTCTGTTTGTTAGTATCCTCAATATCTTCTTTTTTCAGATCAAATACATAGCCTTCGCTTCCATCCCCGTAGAGCTCGCGGATCTTACGAATCTTCCAGTTTCGTATGAGCAGGTTTATAAAAAAGCCAATAATGGGAAGAACCACGACATATGCGAATTCCTCCTCAAGATACTCCATCATGGACACACCCATTAGGTGGATCGAAACATAATGTGCAGTCAGAAAGACGAGCGGTATCACAATATAGGTTAATATCCGGTTTGTCCTGCTTTTTTGTACCGCCTTACTGAAAACAATTTTGCTGATGGTCTCCTCCGAAACAATTCCAAGTGCAAAACACGCCGCCAGACATATAAGCTCCGACCAGCCGGAAAACCTCGCAATGCTTTCGCCAAATCCGTATCCCAGCGCCGAGATGAAAGCAACCATAAAATCATCAATTGTAAATAGTTTCTTCAAAACGATCCCTCCGCCAAAAATATATATATGCTGGGGTCAAAAGGTATTTTTCACCATTCTACATAAAAAAGTGTTAAAAAACCGTTAAAATCATAAAAATTGGACAGTCCGACCATTACGGACTGTCCCCTAAATATAGTGTTATATCTCTCATTCCCGGCTTTTGTATCATGCTGCTTCTTCCTTCCCATACTCTTCAACCATCTTATCATATGCATCTATTGTCTCAGAAATCCTGTTCATTACTTCTTCCGCCTTATACAATCCATTTGAATCGGCATTCAGTCCTTTTAATCTTAAGCTATAGATCCCGGGAGGATTATCTATTCCGAGAAGCGACATATTTCTAAGCTGATCCGTTTTTTGATATACAAGGTCAAGACTGATCATTTCTTCACCTGAATTGCCTTTCCATTTGCTTATTACCAGCTTTGACCCTATAGGAGTCCTTTTTTCTATTGTGTCAGGAAGGCTGTATTCATCAACATTAAGTGCTGCCGTTACGCTCGAAATATTTGAATCATGACCACAAAGGAATGTAAACTGTCTGCCCTTCGTCTGAAGTTCTTTTTCAATTTCTTCAAGAAGTGGATGTGCCACATTTTCAGCTACGATCGGCGTTGAAAAGAGTGTATCGCCATATACGTCCTTTATCTCGGATATGGAAACCCAGTCTTCATCAGAAAGCTTATGTCCGAAAGCTGCCTTTTCTTCATCAGCTTCCTCATAGTACTGTAAAATAAGTGCATCACTGATCTGGCACGCTTTCTTCAGCGATCCTGCAACGACAGGTTCTTTTCCTTCCTCCAGTGTGAATTCCGAATCATCTGTCACAAATCCGGTAAAACTTCCGTTTTTGTAATCATCTGATTCTTTTACGTCTATAACTTCTTCAAGCAATGCATAATTATCAGCAAGTTTCTCGATAACAGGATCGTAAGCTTTATGCATCTCTTCATCCGCGTCTTTAGCATATTCATCAGACATATAACCAAGAACCGGGTTGAATACCGGATCCATAGTGTCAAAGTCAGAGTGATACTCAATGTCAATGTTGAATACAGGAAGAAGACCTGAAGCAAAGAACTTTGATGTTGCTATGGTCCTCTGCTTGGAATTGGCATATATACGTACTGCGCCGTCTGCCGGCTGATAATTTGCTTCAAAAAGTCCTTCCGCTTCAAGCCATTTTCTGAAGTATTGCCCCATCTCAGTTTCAAGGGTACCTCCCCTCACCGAGAGCTGGCTTGCCTCTGATGACCATTTAAACCATTCATGCGGCGTGATGGTATCAAGCGCTGACCCTGCACCGGAAAGTGGTGCACGGATATTGTGTCTGCTCAGTACCACTGTCTGTTCGAGTGTATATCCTTCTCTGGAAAGGGTTTTCCTTGCATTTTCGTCAGATGTCTGCTTTTCATCAGCTGTATTTCCTGCTTTGTCACTAAACTGGATAATGTTATCAGCTTTGGCAACTTCTTCAGCTTCTTCTTCAGGCTCCACATACTGCTGGGCTGCCTTTTCCACAGTATCAGGATAGATTTTTAAGAAATCATTTTTCATGGAAATGGGCACATAGCCTTTCTCGGTATACTCGGCTGATTTTTCTTCCCAGTTCTGACTTCCCCACTCCCGTACATCATCATCGGCAACGATCATATAAGCCGCAGTCGGATATTTATTTCTTTTATCCACGGCATAATTCATCATACTGGTATCGCTTCCACTGTTTCCGAATGCCAGTACAGGACGTTTTCCCAACTCGCGATCTATCCATATTGTCTTGTTGGCATTAAGGTTTTTCTGTATGAAACCTCCTGTAAATACAAGCTCATCACCATCTGCATATTTGTAATCCATGTTTGAAGAAATATCTTCGTTTCCCTTTACTTTTACCTCAAATTCCGTGCCGATAACATGCTCCGGAGATACATATTCACTAATGGGCGAATTAGCAACTATGGCTCTTGTGGTGGTGCGCTCCGTTCCACTGACCACATAAATGGTAAAGCCATTGTCATGGAGGTACTTTACGAGTTCAACCATAGGCAGATAGAATCCGTCAATATAGCGCATGTTTTTAAAACTGTCCGTTTCTTTCTGCCCGAATTCCACCGCGTAGTCATAAAGCTCCTGAACTGTCATTCCTGCATAGGCCTTAGCGAAGTTTCTTGCCAGTTCTTCGCCGGCCGTATATCCGGGTCTGATCTCAGCAGCTGCTGCCTTTAATTCATCCGACACCCTTTCAGGATGATCCACAAGGCAGTAATTTATAAACATCATCGTGTCATAGTAGGTATAATAAGTTTCACAGGTGAGGGTACCGTCCATGTCAAATACAGCTATACGATCTTCCTCCGGAATATAGTTTTCTGTATTTTTCTTATCTGTAACCTTTGAAACATAGCCTCTAAGACTCTCTGCCGCCTGTGAATCAGCCGCCCAGTTATCAGAAAGAGCTTTATCAGCTTTTTTCCCGCATCCTGTGAATCCGGTACACACAAATATCACAACTACAATAAGAATAAATGGTAATATTTTACTGCTTTTTCGCGGCTTATGAATACCTCTTGTTCCATTCATGGCTTAAATCCTCCTATCCGTTAATAGTATTGCCCATTCTCTCACCTTTTTCTATCGGCATCTTTCTGTGATGACTTTATATTTAAGCTTTCATGTTTCTGTAAAAAAGCATGTTAGAATATTACGAGTAAAAGATGGACACGAAGCTTGCGTCTAATGGCGAAGTGGTAATCCTTTGCACCAGTGATGTTCATTGTGGCGTAGATCAGGGATTTGGTTATGCAGGACTTTATCAGGTAAAGGAAAATCTGAAAAAACAGGGATACAAAGTTATTTTGGTGGATGGCGGAGATGAAATAAGAGGCATTGAAGATTATCTCTCCAATGCCTCGAACACTCTGACCCGGGTAAGCCGTTCCCCTGCCAAATGACTCCTAGCCGATGCTAGGTGGGTTACCTCAACTCATCGTCTGTCTTCCACTCCTACGCGATAAATCGTGTCCG
>CAJORC010000051.1 GCA_905236615.1 uncultured Lachnospiraceae bacterium | reverse complement strand
CATTAAGGAGAGTATTTGTTGGCTTTCTCAAACCAACAGAAGGGGAAAATATCTATAAGCTACTTGTAATCGAATATTGTATACAAGGAGAAAGGCCGTTATTTCTCTGTCCCTTACCTTGTAAAACAATATTACCAACGAATTGTGACTATGGAATGAACGTGTCCTAAAATAAAAATAAAAAGAATAAAGGACTTTTGAAAAAAAACTTAATCAGCTATCCCCTTTAATACTGTCATTATCGGATCAATGAAATCATAGTTAAAGTTCTCTATTTCACCATTATCTGCCATTGCAGCAAGGTCAGGAAGGATGGGAATTCTTCCGAGAACATCAAGTCCGTACTTTGCAGCAATCTCGTCTAAATGGCTTTTTCCAAAAAGCTCGATCTTTTTACCACAATCAGGGCATTCGAGATAACTCATATTTTCAATGATACCAAGAATAGGAACATCCATCTGACCCGCCATTTTAACAGCCTTTGCAACTATCATGGAAACGAGATCCTGAGGGCTTGTAACAACGATGATTCCTGAAACGGGAAGTGACTGGAAGGTAGTTAAAAGCACATCACCTGTTCCGGGAGGCATATCTACGAACATAAAGTCTACATCGCCCCATACAACTTCCTGCCAGAACTGTTCTACAACAGAACCGAGGATAGGACCACGCCATGCAACAGGATCAGATTCATTATCAAGGATAAGATTGATAGACATATTCTTGATACCGCCGGCGCTCTCTATAGGAAGCATTCCGTCCTCAGTGCCCATTGCCTTGTCTGTTAAGCCAAACATGTGCGGAATGGAAGGACCGGTGATATCGGCATCAAGAATAGCTGTATTGTAGCCCATTCTTGAAGAGCTTATCGCTGAAAGTGCAGTTACCATTGATTTACCAACGCCGCCTTTTCCGGAAACAACAGCGATAACCTTTTTTATATTACTTTTTGCATTCTGCGGCTTGATCATACTTTTGGGATCACGCTGTGAACAGCTTGCGCCACATGAAGAACAATTGCTTGAACATTCTGAACTCATTATAAAAACTCCTATCTTGTATTATTTTTAAAACTTTATATAGTATACCACATTTGATGAAATTATGTTATTATATTTTTAATTAGAAGGTTTTTTTGGAAGTTATTTTTGTTAGTTATAATAAATCATCTGTTATATAAAATAAATGATATGGGGGGCTAATAAAATGATTCTTAACACCTTGACAACCGACCAGAGCGATATTTTGGGAGAAATCGCTAATATCAGCATGGGAAATTCGGCAACGTCTCTTTCGGCTATGCTTAACCATAAGGTTGAGATTACGACGCCAAATGTATCTGTTGTCAAGAGGAGCCATGTTCTTGATGATTATTCAAAAACCTGTATTTTCGTTCAGATACATTATATTAAGGGACTTACAGGAAATAATGTACTTGTTCTTCAAGAGGATGACGTTAAGATCATGACAGACCTAATGATGGGCGGTCCGGGTAACGTTATGGAAGGTGAATTAAGTGAACTTCATCTTTCGGCTGTAGCTGAGGCTATGAACCAGATGATGGGTTCTGCGGCAACGTCTCTTTCGTCACTTCTCGGTATTCCAACTGATATCAGTACTCCTCAGGTTGATACAGTAGACGTAGAGAGTATTAAGATATTTGAGAAGATGTTTGAAAACACTGATGATTATTTCGTAAAAGTAGCATTCAGGATGACAGTGGGAGATTTGATCGACTCAACCATGGTACATCTTTATCCGATCCATTTTGCAATGGAAATGATCGATAAGTTTAAGACTGCCGGAGGACTGTAAAAAGCTTTTGAAAAAAGATTAAAAAAGTGCTTGACTTTTTATCTGAATATGAGTATACTAATAAAGTCGGTTCGAGAGAGCCGACTTTATAAAGTAAAGCGGGGTGTGGCTCAGTTTGGCTAGAGCGCTATCTTAGGGAGGTAGAGGCCGCGTGTTCGAATCACGTCACTCCGATTAAGCTCAGTGTTTTATACACTGAGTTTTTTTAATTCAATTCATAGGAAATTGCGTTGCAATCCCCTATGAATTAAAAAACGCACTTTGTGCGTATGATGCCTTTTTTCCTTACCGGAAATGAACAAGGATTAGAATAAAGAACTTAAAAAACTCCTCTGTCAGCCCAAATAATGAGGCGACAGAGGAGTTCTTTTATATCGTTTATAATTATTTACCGGGATAAGTGATAACGGCTCCTACATCATATCCTTCGCTTTCAAGCAGTTTACGGCCTTCAAGACCTGCAAGTTCAAGAAGGAAGATAGCCTTAACAACTTTACCGCCGAGCTTTTCGACAAGCTTTGCAGATGCTGATATGGTTCCGCCGGTTGCTACAAGGTCATCAACAAGTACGACCTTCTGACCGGGTTTAATCGAGTCCTTGTGCATCTCGATCGAAGCAGTGCCGTATTCAAGGGCATATTCCTGACTTATTGTCTCGCCGGGAAGCTTTCCCTTCTTTCTGATCAGTACAAGGGGCTTGTGTAAATTATAAGCAAGAGCGGTACCAAAGATGAAACCTCTTGACTCTGCACCGGCAAGAACGTCAAAATCAACGCCTTCAAGGAGTTTAGCCATTTCATCGATAGCCATTTTTAATCCGTCCGCATCGTTTAATACGGTCGTAATGTCTCTGAACATAACTCCCTTCTGTGGAAAGTCAGGTATAGTTCTTACATAATCTGCAACTTTTTCTCTTATCATATATTATTCTCCGTTGTATTTTAATTTGTCTGTATTCGCGGAACTTCATCTGTATGTAAATATTTTGAGAGACATTTTACGATGAAGTCATGGTCAGCTGCGTGGCTTAAGCCGGACACAAGGATTGCGCCAACGACGCCAGCTTCCTCAACCCTGATGGGGAAACCGCCACCGCATGTTGCATAAAAGCTGTCATCAAGAGCTTTATTTTGCATGGTTATGTCGTTGTTCTTTTCTTTCATGAACCAAAGTAAAGAACTGGATTCAACCCTGATAACAGTGTTGAATTTGCGCTCTATCCATTCAAGATTGTCAGGCGTAGTTCCGTCCATCATTGCCTGAAATACTATTGCGCCATTGCTGCGCCTGATGCTTATTGCGGCATGAAGCCCTCTGATCTTGGCCTCACTAAGCATGATATTGCCAAGTTCAATGGCATCTTCGTTGGTGAAATGCTCGAATTGCAAGATTTCTTCCTGCATGTTTAGGATTTTTTCAACTTCCTCGGCGTTCTTTTCTTTTGTCATAGTCAGTAAACTCCTTTTTTCAATAAATTTTTCTTTATATAATAAAAGGTTTTCTCTTCGCCATAAACCTCAAGCATCCGCAGAAGTCCGTACAAAAGCCGTTTTGTGTCTTCGTGCATGGGAATCACTGCCATAGAACGGGTAAAATACTTCAAAGGAAGGTCGTTTGTATAATGACCTTTGTTATAAACCTTTGAAGCGGCAATTCTGTCCATAAGCATCTCAACCACATATTTAACGGGCATTTTTACGGGAATGAATATTGAGCCCTTATTCTGGGAGGAATAGTCTACCCAGTATTCGTAATGATGTTTATTTCGTCCTTTGTGGTGGAGCCATGCAGAGGAATAGCCGATTGCTTCACGTTCTGCATTATTGGGGCTCCTGTTTCCCTGAAAGTATTTAGCACCAACAAGGAATTCATCGGGAGAAAATTTACTCATATCGTGGAATATTCCCTGATAGTAAAGACCAACGGCAAAACATCCCTTTGCCACAAGGATTTTATGTTGTGTAATGGTTAAAAAATGTTTTATAAGATGATACAATCCAAAACACCTCTGTGTTCAGTTTATAAATTTTTGACGTATAAAATAAAGTATAAGCAAATGCACCGGATAGAAGGAATAAAAGAAATATTTCCATGAGGGTCCTTTCTTACCGTTATATAAGCTGATAGGCAGGAGAGCGACTGACGCATAACCGTTAAACCAGTATGCGATCTTCATAAAAACTGCCATAACAGACAGATTTCTGGCAAGTGGACAGTCCCGACAGAGTTCAAACATTAGGATAACAAGGATACCTCTGTAGCTGTAATCCGTGTGCATAAATTCGGCATAAGCACAGGCCGATAAAACAATTATGGAACAAAGGTATAAACTGCTTTTAAACTGTTTCAGACCTATAAGCATGGCAAGTCCGATAGAAAGCGTGAAAAAAACGTTTTGTGCATCAGGATAGAATAAAACTCCCTTATGCAGTGCAAGATCAAAAGGAATCTCGGAAATAAAAGCAAAGGCAATGAGCCGCAGCAGATACTTCTTCGGGTTCCTGGTATGATGAAAGCCCTCAACGATCATAAACGCATAGATCGGAAAAGCCAGACGTCCGATCATGCGCATTGTTGTATTATTTGAAAACAATACAACGGAACTATGATCAATAAGCATTGAAACGACTGCAAGGAGTTTAAGCGCAAATGTACTCATAGACCTATCGGAAGAGGTGAAATCTCTCTTTTAATCTGCTTCACATTGGCAGTTTTACGCTTTTTTTGCACCTTTACGTCCGTCTTTTT